>JAIOAS010000105.1 GCA_019873725.1 Chloroflexota bacterium
CACACGCGCTACCTATTCTATCACACAAACCCTGCATTGCAACAGGTTTTAACAAATTCGCGGCAACTGCGCACCGGTCAACATCGGTAGGATGCGCCTGGCTCCGTAGAGCGTGCGCAGGACGACACGGCCCGCGTGTTCGCCGGTCACGTGGCCGATGAGTGTAGCTTCCTGTCCCAGCGGATGCGCGCGCAGCGCGGCGAGCGCCGCCTGCGCTGCCTCCACCGCCACGGCGATGACGACTTTCCCCTCATTCGCTGCGTAGAGGGGATCAAGTCCCAGAAATTCGCACGCCGCCCGCACGGCCTCCCGTACGGGGAGCGCGGCCTCTTCGATTTCGATGCCAATTTTCCCCCCCTCAATCCCCCCCAGAGGGGGGGAAGTTTCACAGGCCATCCTTCCTATCTCCCCCCCTCTGGGGGGGACTAAGGGGGGGAGCACCCATTCATTCAACACCGTCGCCAATCCGCCGCGGGTGGCGTCGCGTAGACAGCGTACTTGCCCCGGAACGGCCTCCAGCAGCGCCGCGATGAGGCCGTGCAACGGCGCGACGTCGCTCTGCAATGCGGACTGGAAGCCTAGCCCTTCGCGTTGCAACATCACCGCCAGTCCGTGATCGCCCACCGGCCCGTTGATGAGCAGCGCGTCGCCGGGGCGCAGCCGCGCCGGACTGAGATCGACGCCCGGCGGAACAACGCCCACGCCCGCCGTGTTGATGAACAGCCCATCCGCCGCGCCGTGCTCGACGACTTTCGTGTCGCCCGCGACGATGACGACACCAGCCTCGCGCGCCGTCTGCGCCATTGACGCAACCACACGCTCAAGCGTTTCCAGCGGCAAGCCTTCCTCAAGGATAAAGCCCGCGGTCAGGTACAGCGGCCGCGCGCCCGCGACCGCCAGATCGTTCACCGTGCCGCAAACCGCCAGCTTGCCGATGTCACCGCCGGGAAAGAACAACGGCTGCACCACGTAGGAGTCGGTTGTCAGCGCCAACCGGCCCGGCGGCAATTCCCTCACCACCGCCGCGTCGCCCAGATCGTCCAGAAAGGGATTGCTAAACTGTCGCGCAAACACTTCGCTCACCAACTCGTGGCTGAGCACCCCGCCGCTACCGTGGGCCAATAGAATCCGTTCTTCCATTCAATCCTCTCAAAAAAATCCGTTCAATCCGTTGACACACTCTCGCTCGTATTGAAAATACGCCGCGCATGCCCCTTCCGCGCTAACCATACATGGGCCGACCGGATTGCGCGGCGTGCAAACCCGCCGGAAAAGCGCGCATTTGGTCGGCACGATGACGCCGCGTAGCACATCACCGCAACGGCAGCCTGGCGGCTCCGGCGCAGGCGTGAGCTGGACGGGAAACTGGCGTACTGCATCCCGGTGGGCGAAGTTCTCTCGCAATGTCAACCCACTGTCCGGGATCGCGCCAAAGCCACGCCAGTTCGCCGGTCCTATCTCGAAGACTTGCGCGAGCATATTCTGGGCGACGCGATTGCCCTCTGGACGCACGCCGCGCGCGTAGGTGTTAATGACCGCCGGTTCGCCCGCGACGACGGCCTGTACCAGCGCATCGATCGCGCTCAAGATGTCGAGTGGCTCGAAACCGGCGACGGCGCAAGGCATCGCGTACTCACGCGGCAAGAAGTCCCACGCTGCACTGCCGGTAATGGCGCTGACGTGTCCCGGCCCGATGATGCCGTCGAGCGCCACTTCACCCACATCCAGAATGGCGCGCATCGCGGGGGGCGTCAGTTTGTGCAGGCTGAGCAGGCAGAAGTTGGGCAATGCTTCCGCTTCAGCCTGGAGCAACGCCGCCGCGACACCCGGCGCGGTGGTCTCGAAGCCCACGCCGAGAAAGACGACTTCTTGCTGCGGATGCTGGCGCGCGATGTCCAGCGCATCCAGCGGGGAATACACGATACGCACATCTGCGCCGTGCGCCGCCGCAGCCTGCAATGTCTGCCCGCGACTCCCCGGCACGCGCACCATATCGCCGAAGGTCGTCAGTATCACGTCGGGCACATCCGCCAACGCGATGGCACGATCCAGGTCGTCGGCGGCGGTTACGCAGACCGGACAGCCCGGCCCGGAGCGCAACTCGACGGCGGGGGCGAGCAGCTCGCGCAGCCCAAACCGCGAGATGGCGTGCGTGTGCCCGCCGCAGAATTCCATCAGCCGGATGGGTTGTGCATTGGCCCGGCGCGCCGCCGTCGCGTGAATCTGCGCGATGAGCCTGCGCGCTAATGCCGGATCGCGGAATTCGTCAATATATTTCATCGATAGCCGGGCCGCCTAGTTCCGCCTGAATTTCGGCCAGTTCCGCGAATGTTTCCAGCGAAGCCTGCGCTTCTTCGGGATCGAGCACGCTGATGGCATAGCCGGTGTGCACCAGGACGTAATCGCCCACCTGCGCCTCCGGCGTCATCACCAGGCTGATGCGCCGCTCGACACCGCCAAGTGCCACCGTCGCCATCTGCTGTTCGTCAATCGCTATGATTTGTGTAGGAATAGCGAGACACATAGGTTACCTCGTGATTGGTAATCGGTGATTCGGGATTGAGAATTCGTGATGCGTAACATGCTCATCCTTTCATTTGTTGATTCGCTCAGACCGGAACGGGGGGCTGACGATCCCCTTAAAGCATTTTTGGATCTACTGAGACTGATACACTGCTTGCCCTAGCGATACCCCGCCATCGTTACAAGGCACTTGCTGATGTTGCAGGACCTCGAATCTGTGTTTTTCTAATAGCGGGACGGCTAATTTGAGCAGAAGACGGTTTTGGAAGACGCCGCCGCTCAACGCGACTGTGGTGATATTGGTCGCGGTGCGTAGCCGCTCGCACACTGCAACGATCATCTGCGCGACGGTGGCGTGAAAACGCAGTGCGATTTCCGGCGTTGGGACGCCGCGCTCGATGTCACGGAGCAGGTCCTCGAACAGTGCCGCCACGCGCACAATCTGCATGTCGCCGCTCGCTTCGATATCGAAATTGTAGGACAAGCTGTCAGCTTGTCCTACAGGTGCGGCAATCTGCTCCAGTTCGATGGCTGCCTGCGCTTCGTAGGTAGCGACCTGGCACACGTCCAGCAGCGCACTGACCGCGTCGAACAGCCGTCCCATCGACGACGTTGGCGGGGTGTTGATGTTGTGCGTCACCTGCTGGCGCACCAGCAGCGCGTCCGAGGGGCAGAAGATGCCCGCCGGGAACGCTTCTGGCCCCAGCAGCGTGTGGAGATACGCCACCGCGATGCGCCACGGGTTGCGGATCGCCGCGTCGCCGCCGGGCAGCGGCAGGTATTCGAGGTGCGCGGCGCGCGTCAAGCCGTCGTAACCGCCGACGAACCACTCGCCGCCCCAAATTGCGTCATGGAATGGCGCGTTATCTTCGCCGTAGCCGGTGCCGTCGAGCGCCACACCGATCACCGGAGCGCCGTTGCGCGGATAGCCGTTATCCGCCAGACACGCGGCGATGTGCGCGCGGTGGTGCTGCACCCGGCGCGGGGCGGGCAAGTTGTGTGCGCGTGCGTACTCCTCGGCGAAGCGGGTGGTCATATAGTCCGGGTGCAGATCGCAGACCACGACTTCTGGCTCGATGCGGAACAGGCGCCGGTACGTTGCCAGCGCGGCTTCGTAGTGTTCCAGCGTCTCCAGGTTTTCCATGTCGCCGATGTGCTGGCTGACGAAGGCATTGACGTCGCGGGTGAGGGTGAACGTATTCTTGAGCAGCGGCCCGGCGGCGAATGTCTGCGGCAGCGCAAACGGCAACCGGACAGGGAACGGTGCATAACCCCGCGCGCGGCGGAGGAACTGAAAATGGCAAGTGGTAAATGGCAAATCTGATGACGGCTTTTTGCCATTCGCCGTTTGCCATTCGCTATTCGCTATATGCACCACCGAGTCGTCGTACCGCGCGTGGATGTCGCGGTTGTGGAGCAAAAAGGCGTCGGCGAGGGGGGCGAGGCGTTCCAGGGCCTCGGCGTTGTCCATGGCGATGGGTTCTTCGCTGAGGTTGCCGCTGGTCATCACCAGGGGACGGCCCACGTCGCGCAGGAGGATGTGGTGCAGCGGCGTGGACGGCAGCATCACGCCAAGCGTGTGCTGACCGGGCGCAACGTCGTCTACTACGAGCGTCGATCGCCGGTCGAGCAGCACGATGGGCGCCTGCGGCGAGGTGAGCAGCGCCTCGGCCTCCGGCGACACGTCACATAGCGCACGCGCGTCATCCAGTGTGGCGGCCATAATCGCAAACGGTTTGTGGGGACGGCGCTTGCGCTCCCGCAACGTCCGCACCGCCTTCGCATTGGTCGCATCGCACGCCAGATGAAACCCGCCCAGCCCCTTGATCGCCACAATTTTACCGTCCAACAGCAACGCTTGCGCTTTGGATAGAGCATCTTCGGCGGTGAGATTTTGGATTTTAGATTTTGGATTTTGGATGCGTGATTCGCCATTCGCCATTCGCTCATTCTCTTTCAGCCAGACGTGGGGGCCGCAGACAGGGCAGGCGTTGGGTTGGGCGTGGAAGCGGCGATTGGCGGGGTCCTCGTATTCGGCGCGGCAGGCGTCGCACAGGGGGAAGACGCGCATGGTAGTGTTGGGCCGGTCGTAGGGGATGGCGTCGATGATGGTGAAGCGCGGACCGCAGTTGGTGCAGTTGATGAAGGGGTAGCGGTAGCGCCGGTCGTGGGGATCGAACAGCTCGCGCAGGCAGTCGGGGCAGGTGGCGACGTCGGGCGAGATGAGCTGGTACTGACCCTCTTGTTGTTCTGAATGGCGAATCTCGAAGCGCGTGTAGCCGTTGGGGGAGACGGGGCGCACGGTCACACCGGTGATATGCGCCAGCGGGGGGGCTTCGTCGCGCAGGGCGGCGATGAAGCGCGCGGCGGCCTCCTCCGGCCCTTCGATGGCGATATCCACGCCGCCGGAGTGATTGTAGACCCAGCCGTTGAGCGCCAGGCGCGTCGCCAGGGTGTAGACGAAGGGCCGAAACCCCACGCCTTGTACCACACCCGTCACGGTGATGTAATACGCCGCCACGCCCTTGCTCCTCAAAAGACTAACCACGAATCTTCACGAATCCACACTAATTTTGATTCCTATTCGTGAAAATTCGTGCAGATTCGTGGTAGAAGTTTGCTCTAATCATCCCAACCGTTCTTCTAGCCAGTGCAGCCAGTCGCGCAGGCCTTCGCCGGTTTTGGCGGAGAGGCATAGCACGGGCGCGTCAGGGTTGAGGCCGTGGACCAGTTCGGTGAACCGGTCGAGGTCGAAGTCGAGATAGGGGCGCAGATCAGCCTTGGTGACGATGACCAGGTCCACCGCCTCGAAAATTCCGGGGTACTTGTAAGGTTTGTCGTCACCTTCTGGCAGACTGATCAGGCCCACGTTGTAGCTTTGCCCCAGATCGAACGAGACCGGGCAAATCAGGTTGCCGACGTTCTCGACGAACACCACTTCGAGGTCGTCGAGGGGCAGGGCGGGCAGCGCGCCACGGATCATCGACGCGTCGAGGTGACACGCGCCGCCGGTGTTGATCTGCACGACGGGCGTGCCCGTCTCGGCGATCTTCTCGGCGTCGATTTGCGAGGCCACATCGCCTTCGATCACACCGATACGGCGCTCCGGCAGCGCGTCGATGGTCGCCAGCAGCAGCGTGGTCTTCCCCGCGCCAGGCGACGCCATAATGTTGATCACGGTGACGTTATGCGCCGCGAAGTAGTCGCGGTTGTCCGCCGCCACCTGCTCATTGGCGGTCAACAGCTTTTGCACAACGGGAATACGGCCTGGTGTAACTTGCTTGGACATCATTGCCTCCTTTGAAAATAGTCTCATCGTCGTTAGTCGAATAGTCCTGCGATCATTTTCATTATCGAGGCTGCATCGCAGATTCGGTTATACGCCTTCTTTGGAAAACAAAACCTCGAATCCACACTAGTTTTCACGAATTAGAAGAATTTATTAGTGTAAATTCGTGAAGATTCGTGGTAAAAAACTGACCTTATGTCACTTCAATGCTTTCGACGTAGAACTCTTTGCCGGCGATGACATCGCCGCCGAGGGCGCCGCAGGCCGGGCACGTCCAGTTGCGGCCTTCCGGCTCGAATTCCTGCGCGCATCGGCGACAGCGAAAGCGGGTTTTGATGCGTGTAAAGTGCAACGTTGCGCCCTCGGCCGGCGTGCCGGGGGAAAGCATCTCGAAGTAGAACTGGATCGAGTCATCGATGAAGCTCGTCAATTCGCCGATGACCAGGTTGATGCGCGTAACGCGCGTCGCGCCGGCCTGTTGTGCGTGCGCGGCGACGATGCGCAGGATGTCTTCGGTGACGGGCAATTCATGCATGGCTCATCCTTATATCTTAGAAAATTGTCTATCATATTACCCGATTATCGTGTTTGGGCAAGCGCGCTATCCGTACAGCGAATTTTCCCATTTTAACATGGAGACCCAGAGTTCACAAAGTTTTTGTGTGGGGTTCTCCGCGCCCTCCGTGTCTCTGTGGTGAATTAAAAGAGTTGTTTTGTTCGCAAGTGTGAGTATAATGCTTTTGCTATGAGTATCTATCCAGAACATCCGGTATACGTCTGGCGGCGCGGTGAAGTCGATGTCGAAACTTACACCGTGCCCGCCGAAGAAGAATTCTGTATCTACGTCAACGGCCAGTTGCTGACCCGGTTGATGGCTTCGCCGGGCGCGCGTGAGGCGTTGGTGGTGGGGTTCCTCTTCTATTCACGCATCATCGAGACGCCGGCGGATATGGCGACGTTGTACTTTTCTGAAGGAGGGAGCTGCGCCGATGTGTGGCTTACCCCCGACAGAACCCCGCTTGTCGAAGCACGCCTGGCTAATCCCAACGTTCTGCACACGTCCGGCTGTGGGCGCGGGGTGGTTTTAGGTGATTTGTATACTCCACCGGAGCCACTCCCGCTAGAGCTGACGCCGCTGACCCCCGCCCGGCTGCTCGAGCTGGCACGCTTGTTACAGGATGCCACGGCGAACAATCCACACAGTCACGGCGTCCATACCAGCATGCTGTTCACCCCCACCGGAGAAGTGGTGGCGACGATGACTGACGTGGGGCGTCACAATACCCTCGACAAACTCCTGGGCGCGTGCCTGCTAGGGGGCCGTTCCACAGAAGGCTTTGTCCTGGTGACGACCGGGCGGCTTTCTTCTGAGATGATCAGCAAGGCGGCACGGATGCGCGTGCCGATTGTAGCGAGTTTGCGCGCCGTCACGTCCACGGCGCTTGAACTGGCCGAGGCCTGGGGGATCACCACCGTGGGGTATCTACGAGGGCAGCAGATGGTCGTTCATACGCATCCCGAACGCCTGGGCATCGAAGATTGAGATGCGGCTTACAGCCTTATAGGCGCTTTTGCAAGAACATCTCTATTTCCACGCGCCACGGAATCGAAGGCTGCGCGCCCATCCGCTGGACGCACAACGCGCCGCCAGCGCTGGCAAAGCGCACCGCCTCGACCAGGCTTTGCCCTTCCGCCAGGGCGACAACGAGGCAGCCGCAGTAGGTGTCGCCGGCGGCGGTCGTGTCGAGCGCCGCGACAGGAAAAGCGGGGATGTGTTGCACGCCGTCTGCGGTTGCGACGACCGATCCGGTCTCGCCCAGGGTGATGATCGCCGTCTGCGCGCCCAACTCGCGTAATTTTTGCGCCGCCGTCTGCGCTGTGGCTACGTCGGTGACCGGGATGCCGGTGAGGGCTGTGGCTTCCACTTCGTTGGCGACGACGATGTTCACCTTCTTGAGTTGCGTGATGTCGAACGGATTGGCCGGCGCATAGTTCCACACTACGGGCGTGCCCACCTCGGCGGCGATGTCCAGCGCGCGGGCAATCGTCGCGGGCGGAATCTCGAACTGCATCAGCACGTAAGCGGCGCCGGCGATGAGGTCGCGCACGGCCTCCACGCGCTCCGGCGTGAGCAGGCCGTTGGCGCCCGGCGACACCGAGAGATAGTTGTGCCCGCCCTCGCCGATCATCACCAGCGCCGTGCCGCTGGAAATGCCCGTCTCGCGGATGATGTAATCGGTGTTGATGCCGCTCTCGCGGAACCCGGCGAGCATGCGCTCGACGTAAGGGTCGTCGCCGACACAGTTGACCAAGATGACATTTCCCCCCGCACGCCCGGCGGCGACGGCCTGATTGGCCCCTTTGCCGCCAAAGGTCTGCATAAAGACGGCATCGGTCACCGTCTCATCACGTGCCGGAAGATGGTCCATTTTCATGATAAAGTCGATGTTTGAGCTGCCGATCACGACGATAGGTTTGGACATTGCTGCTCCTTTTCCCAAATTCAATCCATCTGAATCGCCGGATAATGCTCCGGTGCGGCGGAATCGCCCTTAAAGTTCTCCAGTTGCAGGTTGGCGACGGCATGACTTGCCAAAGCATGCTGGAAATAGGGCGGACGGTTTGCCCCCCAGGTGACCCGGCAGTTGCGCAGGGTCACGTTTTGCGCCTTGTTGAGCAGGAATCCGGCAGTAGGGCGTCTGAGCAGGCCGACTTGCGTCCAATCGCCGGGGCAGGGACGGCGGTCGTATAGCCCGCCTTCCCATTTTGACCATTTGTCCAGCTCGACCTGGACGTTCTCGAACAGGATGTCCTGCACGCGGTCGGGTGTCCAGCCTTCGACATAGACGCCGTTTTCGCTGCGGCAAAAGATGTTGATAAAGCGCACGTTACGCACCTGTCCGATGCCGCGTTCGTCGTCCCAGGGGATGGCGGAAACGCAGATCGGTTCGCCGGCGCCCCACCAATCGCGGTGAAAGTAGCGCGTCTCCACCAGCATGTTGCTAAAGAGCACGTCTTCCACATCCGACGCTTCGCTCAGGCGCACGGCCAACCCGCGATGGCTGGAGCGGATAACGCACCCGTCAAAGATGATGTGGCGCATCGGGGCGCGACATTCGCAGCCTACGCACAAAGCGATCGAGGTTGAGACGAGGGTACAGCCGGTGACGATGATGTTTTCGCACCCTTCGCCGTAGGCCGCGGTTTCCTGGCAGGTCTTGAGCACAATACAGTCATCGCCGCTGACGATGTGGCAATCGCTGATGCGCACGTTGCGGCAGCGGTCAAGGTCAATGCCGTCATTGTTGGGCAGTTTCAGGTCGTTTTCGATGTGGATGCCGTGAATCAGCACGTCATCACACCCCGAAAGCCGTATTGTCCATAGCGCGCCGTCCCGCACGGTCACATCGCGGAAGGTCACTTTTTTGCAGCCTAACAAGAAAAAGGTGAAAGGCCGCCCCGGTTTCATGCGGTAGATATAGCCGGTATCCTCGCGGACGAAGAAACGCCCGCCGCCGTCAATCACGCCGGTTCCGCTGAAACTGATATTTTCGGCGCGGTCGGCGGTGATGAATATCGTCTCGCCGGGTTGATCAACGCCGGTTTGGCCGCCGCTCAGCGCGCCCACAACAAAACGCGCTGTGTAATCGGCGACATTTGAACTGGCCTGCAAGACTGCGCCGGGTTCGAGGTACATTTCGACGTTGGATTTCAGCACCAATGACCCGGAGCAGTAGACCTGCCCGGCCGGAAAACGTACCTGTCCGCCGCCGGCGGCATGGCAGGTGTCAATCGCCCGTTGGATGGCCGCGGCGTCGTTGGTGGTTCCGTCGCCGCGTGCGCCGTAATCGAGAACGCTATAGATGTTCATGGGTTACTCCTCGATGTGATCTATTCCCATTCATATTCTAATGTTCCTCTAGGGGTGCTTTTCTGATACGCCTCTAGCATCTCATCGCCGGCGCGCTGCCAGATTTGGATGAGATGGTCGTAAAACGGGTAGTTTTGGGCTTGTTCAAAAGCCGCGATGCCGGCGACCACACGGCGTACCCCTTCGACAAAGGGGATGGTATAGCGAAAGTCCAGGTCACGGCGCGCGGCGCTGGTGTCGAAAATGTTGTTGTAGCGGAAATTGAGCGCACACCACTCGGCTTCTTGGGGCGCGAGCCGCACCAACAGATCGGTGGGAACGTGCACCAGATGCGGCGGCGGTGCGCCGATCGCTTCGGCCACGGCCTCGACGTATTGGTCCCAGGTCAACCACTCCTCACCGGCAACATGATACCCCTTGCCCAGGCTCTGTGGATTCCCCACCGCCCCGACGAACGCCCGCGCCACGTCGTCGCGGTGACATGCCGTCCAAAAGGAGGTTCCGTCGCCGTGAACGATGATCGGCATGCCACGGCGCAACCGGTCGAGAAAATAGGTGTTCCAGCCGAACGTGTGCAGGATGCTTCCTTCGCCATAGGTGTATGCCGGACGGATCGCCGTCACAGCCAGCTCGCCGCGCATGTGAGCGGCAAACAGGATTTCCTCGCAGCGCGCCTTGTTCCAGGCGTAGGAAAAGGCGGGAGAGGGCCGGCGTTCGGCCTCCTCCGTGACCGGGTAGTGCGCGGCGGGTTTGGTGTAAACATCGACCGTGCTGCAGAAAATATAGTGATCGGTGCGCCCACGGAAGGCGCGGATGGCGCTTTCCACGTCTTCCGGTTTGAAGGCAACCATGTCTATCACCACATCCCACGGGCCGGCCTCGCGCATTTGCGCCTCGAACGCGGCGTAAACGGTGCGATCGCCGTGCATCTGGGCCACATCGGGAATGTCGGCACGGCGCCGACCACGGTTGTAGAGCGTCACCCGCTCACCCCGTTCGACCAGTTGCCGGGTGATCGCCGTGCTGATCAGTCCGCTGCCGCCGATGATGAGAATGTCCATCCTCTTCCTCCTAAACCCGCCGGAAGCGCACCGCGTGATAAGGCCGACCGGGCAATTGGAGCTTGAAACGCCCCCCGAACGCCCCTTCCAATTGTGTGATCGTCATCCCCCAGGTGTCTATGATCTCGGCCTGATAGCGGCCGCCTTCGGGCAGGTCAAATGTATACTCGGATGGCTGATGGACACCGAAATAAAACAAATAGTATTCTCCGGCCTTGCCGGCTGCTTTTCCGCGCCATGTGTGTATCAACGGATCAAGGCCACCGGTGGGGCCTTCTTCCAAAATTCGGCGCAAAAAGGCGATGCGCGCCGGACTTTGTCCGTGTAACACGCCGCCTTTCGACCACCACAGAATGTCTTCTGGATGCCGGTAGGTCTCCCCGTGGCCCACATAGCCGCCGCCCACCGTCCCTTCCCAGAAACGGTGGACCAATTCCTGAGCGGTGATGTTGCCCCAGTGTTCCTCGATGTTGCCCTCATACTGACACTCGTCGACCACCACCGGCTTGCCGTAAAGCTCCCGCCATTCACGAACCCGTCCCGGATCGGAATGTTGGACGCTGCAATGGGTGACCCAGGGTTTGGCGTGGTCGTAAAATTGTCGGCAATTGTGCACCGAGCGTGGATGACCATACGGGTCACACGTCTGGATGATGCGGAAAAAGCGGTCCCAATCGGCCATCTTTTTGCTTTCCATCAGGTCGTACTCGTTGGCCAGCGACCACCATACGTTGCGGTAGGCGGCCAGACGGGCCACCACATAGCGCAGGTAGCGGTCATCGGCCTCGGCGCCCATGTCGGCAAAGCCCCAGCGATCGTAGGGATGGAAAAGGATCAGGTCGGCTTCGATCCCCAGTGCGCACAGTTGGCCGATGCGTTGTTCTATATGATGGAAAAAAGCCGGGTTAAAGCGCGTAAAATCCCATCCTCCTGTGGCGTTCCGCTCAAAGGGATAGTAGACCGGCTCATTCTCATTGTAGGTATAATGCTTGGGAAAGACACACATGCGCAGTTTATTGAACGGCGATCGCTGCAACGTTTCCAGGGTCTGCTCTTCCAGGGCATCTCCCTGGTGAATCCAGGCGTAGCATGTGGTGCCGACGGGAAAATAGGGCGTGCCGTCCTCATAGGCGAAATGATAGGTGTTGTGTACCCGCACCGGCCCGTGGTTGCCCGGCATAGCATCTGTGCAGAGGAATGTGCCCTTCTGACCGTCCAATGTGGGGCAGTTGCTCTGTGTGACATAGCGCCATTCGCCGGGCGTATCCGGCATAAAGCGGACGCGATAGCGGCCCTCACCGTCGTAGAAACCGTCTACGTACAGCACGCGGTTGCGGTACATAAATTGGGCGCTCAATGTCACCTCGACAAAGGGATTGCCTTCTGCAGGGCCTGGCAGGGCCAGTTCGAATATGCTCCAACGTTCAACGGCTTTCATTCGATTGTTCCTCCTGGGTTCGGACATTATCCGGGAAAACTCGGCAACATTGCCTCGGTGACGGCGTAACGACGCGTGCGGCCGGCCAGAAAGGCTTCGAGGTCGTCCGTCAGCATGGTCAACGCCCGCTGTACGGAGGCATAGATGCCGCCGGCGCGATGTGGCGTGAGGTAGGCGTTGGGCAGGCGACGCAGCGGGGAATCGGCTTCCAGCGGCTCCTGGTCGAACACGTCGAGCATGGCGATGAGGTCGCCCTGTTCCAGCCGCCGTTGCAGCGCCGCCATATCGATCAGCATCGAGCGCCCCACATTGACCAGCACGGCGTCCTTGCGCAACGCCGCGACGGCTTCCGCATCTATCAGATGGCGCGCTTCGTTGGTGTTGGCCGCGCAAAGTACCACCACATCCGACTCGCGGATCAGGTCGAGCAACGGAACCTGTTGGACGCCGAATTTTTCCGCTATCGCCGCCGGCAGGAAGGGGTCATAGATGCGGATGGGCGTGTGGAACGGCGCGAGCAGTTCGGCCAGCCGCTGGCCGATGCCGCCAAAGCCCACAATGCCGACGGGCCGCCCCGTCAACTCGCGCTCCAGCGGGTCGATGTCTGCCGGGAAGGCGTTGACCCAGCGTTCGGTTCCGGCGCGCATCTGCATGTGAAAATCGCTGGTTTTGCGCAGCCCCGCCAGGATCAGCGTGAGCGCCATCTCCGCGACGGCCGGTGACCAGGCGTGGCGGACCTCGGAGAGGGCGATGCCGCGTTTGAGACACGCCCGCACCGTCGTGCGCGTGGTGTTGATCTGCCCGACAAAACGCAGGGCGGGCGCCCGATCGAGCATCCCATCGTCGAGGTCGGGCCAGGCCCACATCAGCACCGCCTCGGCCCAGGCCAGATCGGGCGCGAGTTCCTCCTGCGTGTTGTGCGAGGTGGTCCGCACGATGGCAATCTGCTCCAAACGCGCCCGGTGTTCCTCCAATTGGGGAACGGTGAAAAAGGTGGGCGGCAAGTTGATCAGTAAACGCAAAGTATTGTGAGACATAGCTCCTCCTCCGATAGATTCCTTTTATCTCGTCATTCTGACCGCTTTTCTTGCAAAACCAGTTTCAGTGCCCAATCGTCGGCGGAGGGCAGGGCGGGTAGTGTGATTCTGCACCAGGCGTCAGCCACAAGGTCGCCAGCGTTTAGCCATTCTCCGGTACGAGGATTGAACCATTGGGCGTGATAGGAGGCTTCCGGCAGTGCGCCGCGCAGGTTGGGTTGCGCACATCCCGGCTCGAAATAGAGCATGAACAAGTCGCGTTCTGGGGTGCGGGCGCAATACGCCCAGCCGCGATTGCTGTCGGTTTCTGCCGTTTTGTTCGGATACACCAGGTCGGCGTTGGGAACCAGGTTTTGAAAGCGCGCGCCTGCCGACCAAACGAAATCGCGGAAGAATGCCATCTGCGCGCCTGACTTCCATTGGAGCGCGTCCCACATTGTGTAGGGCGCTTCCGGCTCGATGTCGCCGCCCCATAATCCTTGCGCGCCATAAATGTGTCCCGCCAGTCCACCGGAGAGAAAGCTGCCGTACATTCCCGACCGTGCCCCGGCATCATCCTCTGCCGTACCGCCCATAAACGTTGCGCCGGTGCGGTCTCCAGGGAGCAACGCCGCTTCCGCAGCCCAGTGTTCTTCGAACCAATAATGATAGTCGTTCCAACCGGCATAATACGGTTCTCCGTTGAGCGCCGGGCGCGGCGGATCACATTCCTGAAAGATCTCGGTCAGGAGCCAGTGCGAGTTGTGATCGCGCCAATTCCCAACCTGGTGGATGCTAATCCATTTGGCTTGTCCAAAGTTGAGCAACGTTGAGCCGTTGGAATTCGCCGAAAGCGGCGTGCCGAAGGGCGGTGGTCCATACTGTTCGAGAACGAGGTTCGCCGGTTCGTTATATGCCCGCGAGGGAATAGACATACGGTGCCAATCGTAGTGGATGGGGCTGAGAATGACGTTGTTGGCCTGGTAACGGCTAAACACATACTGGATGTAGCGGGTGTAAGACGCGGGCCATTCGTAGAATGTGCGCCAGGCCGTGCTGATGTCACGCCGGGCAACTTCAATGAAGGGGATAAACCCTTCGGCGTTGAGATAATCTACCTTGCGATCCAGGTCTTGAAAATAGGCAGGATTGATCCGGTCAAAGTCGGGGACGATGTTCTCATAGCCGGGCACTTTGCCGGGGAAGAAAAAGGGCCGCCCCCCTTCGTTGTGCATTGCTTTAGCGGAAGCCGTCCCGGCCTGCGGCCAGGCATCGCGGATGCCGATGTTTTTCTTCTCGTCGAACCAGATCAACGGTGGCGCGCCATCGTTGTCCCACGCCGGATACGCCGCCAGCATGGCGATGCAGTTGTAGCCCTGCGCTTTGCGATAGTGCACCATATCTTTGAAGCCCATCGTCGGGCCGGGGGGATTTCCTTCACGTTCGGCGGTCCAGCGATACCGGAATGTTGACGCTGCCCACCATGTATCGCCGATCAGAAAACAGGGTGTGCCGTCGGCATACTGAAGCGCGTGGCCATTGGGGGTCGCGCGCAGAAAACCCCGGCGACAAGGATTCTCTGCCTTTTCAGCCTCTGTCCAATCAACGGCTGTGAAACGTCCCTCCGCATTGCACAAACCAGGGTCGGCAGGGGTTGCGCCGCTGCGCCACGACCACTCGCCGGGTTCGGTGGCGACCACCCGCACGCGAAATGTGCTGCCGCCGTCCCAAAACCCATAAACACGTCGCTTGAAATTCGGCCCGCAGAGATCAACCCACACCGTCACATCCCGGTATGGGTTCGCATACGTGTGGTGCGCGTTCAGTGTGATTTCATACTTTTGCCACATGCGAATGGTTGAGTGTGTCATTTTACGCTCCTCGTGTTGGATTTAGAGAAAATTTTGTTCCTTGAGGTCTCCGCCGGGTAGTGTGCTTGGCGGGTATGGTTACCGGCATAGTATACTGGTGATGCTCAACGCCGTCAAGAGGGGCACGTGTGATGATTACCCCTATCTCACCGCAGAGCACGCTGAGGCCGCAGAGAGATGCAAAAAAGCTCTCTCTGCGTACTTTGCGTCCTCTGCGGTAAATGAGCTAAGCGCATCTTGCAACATGTGGGTAATCACCAGGGGCACGTGTGATGATTACCCATATCTCATTTCTCGCTCCGAGGGGAACGCCAGTTCCCCGTTTTACACTGCGATAGGTCGCAAAACGCGGTTCTGGTGTGCTCTGGCTGGTCTCTGACCGTGCCAGCCCGGGGGATCAAGTTGCATCCCCTTGATATTCGATTAAGATAAAAACTCGAAATAAACGAGAGGTGAAAAAGCGTGACATCCATCCGACTCAGCATTGGCTCGGCGGTGAGCCTGGGACTGCGCACGGCGAAGATGGAGGCGCCACCCACGACGGTCTACACGCTGCTCGGCGAGACGTGCCTGGGTGCGTGCCGCTTCTGCACGCAAGCCCGCCGCAGCGACGCGGATCGCCAATTGCTGTCGCGCGTCATCTGGCCTGAATTCGAGCTGCCGGTTGTGCTCGCAAGCCTCCAGGCGAGTGATGGCGTGCGTCGGGTGTGCATTCAGACGTTGCTCTATCCCGACTTGCTGTCCGACCTGCTGGCGACTGTGAAACAGCTCAAGGCGACTTCCGATGCGCCGCTCTCGATCTGTATGAATCCCGTGGACAAGGATTGGCTGGTGGCGCTCAAAGAGGGTGGGGTGGAGCGCGTGGGGGTGGGCCTGGATTGTGCGACCGAAACGCTTTTCAACCAAATGAAGCCCGGTTTTAACTGGGACCGCTACATGCGGTTCGTGGATGAGACGATCGAAGTTTTCGGCGTTGGGTCGGTGCATCTGATTGCCGGCTTGGGCGAGACCGATGAAGAGCTGGTGCGGGCGTTCCAGACGTTCCACAACAAGGGCTGCGACGTCGCGATGTTTGCCTTCACGCCGGTGCGGGGGACGCAACTGGATGTGGCCCCGCCGCCGTTGGAACGCTACCGCGCCCTGCAACTCGCCCGTTACCTGATCGTCCACAACCATGCGCGGGTGGAGGATATGACCTTCGACAATGGCAAGCTTACGGCTATC
>JAIOAS010000106.1 GCA_019873725.1 Chloroflexota bacterium
TGGACGAGGATGGGCGGCAAACGTCCTTTGCCGGGCTGCACGACACCTACCTCAACGTGACCGGGCCGGGCGCGGTGGCGGCAGCCGTGCGCCGCTGCCTGGCCTCCGCGCGAACGCCACGCGCGCAATCCTACCGCCGCGCGCTCGGTCTGCCGGAAGAGGCGGACGTGGCCGTGCTCGTCCAGCAGCTCGTCGTCGCGGACGTCTCCGCCGTCGTCTTCAGCGCCGACCCGACTACCGGCGCACGGGATCGCGTCGTCATCAATGCCACGTGGGGCCTGGGGGAAAGTCTTGTCGGCGGGACGGTAACGCCCGACCTGTACGTCGTCCGCAAACGCGATTTGGAGATCCTCTCGCGCCAGATCGCCGAGAAGACGTGCATGACCGTCGCCACCCCTGACGGGACGCGGGAAGTCCCCGTGCCCGGTTGTATGCAACGCGAACCGGCGTTGAATGATGCGCAAATCAGGGCCTTGGCCGACCTTGCGCGCACGCTCGAAAACAGCCAGGGCTGGCCCGTTGACCTGGAGTGTGCGTATCAAAAGGGGCGGTTGTATTTGCTACAATGCCGGCCGATAACGACGGTGTAGCGGGGAGCGGTTAGCTTTCAGCCGTCAGCGATCAGCCTTGGAAGTGTTTCATCTCGATTGTGAGGTTGTAGAACAAGCTGTTAGCTTGTTCCCGCAGTAGCAAACTGACAGTTTGCGTTACGTTTTCAACGGATCAGTTTTTGCGTTTGTGGACACGCGGATTGTGATCCGCGTGAAGCGTTTGACGCTGTTTATGGCTTGCGGCGGATCACAATCCGCCGCTGCCGCTGCTGCGATAAAACCCTGGTTGCGCTGGCGCGTAGAATAGGTTATACTTTGCGCATAAGCCAAACCGGTGTGTTGCTCTTTCCGAAGTGCGGCGCACCTGCGAGCAGCAAAGAGGTCGCGCGATGCTCACGACGCCAGACGAATTCCAGGATTTTCACATTGAAATCATCCCCAAACAAGCGGGCGAGTATACCGTGCATATCCACCTGGGCGGCGGCGGCGATTTTTACGGGTCATTGGCCACGGAGGGGCTCCTGCCCTGGGTGAGCAGCGGCAACCTGACCGAAGACGGTCAACGGTTGTTCAAGGCGCTCTTAGCCGATTCCCAACTCTCTGATGCGTGGAAAAAAGCCCTCCCGAAACGCCGGATTCGCCTGCACATTGCGCCTGACGCCGCCGAACTCCACACTTTACCGTGGGAGTTGCTGCACGACGACGAAGGGTGGTTGGCTACCAATGACGCAACACCCCTCTCGCGTTTCCTGCCCACGCGCCACCCCTGGGAACGCCCCCTGACAGCCTACCCGATTCGCGTACTGCTTGCCATCTCGAATCCTGTTGATTTGGCCGACCTCGGCCTCACACCTATTGATGCCGAATGGGAAAGAAACGCTTTCGCGACCATCTTCAAGGAATTCACGCGCAGAAAACTCGTTCATCTGGAACCTCTTCCAGGTCCTATGACCCTGGCGAATTTGGACTCGGCGCTCGGCGCTGGTGATGGTTATCATATCGTCCACGTCATCGCGCATGGGATGTTCAACCGAAAAGATAACCAAACTGCGCTTTACCTCCAGACCGACGATGGGTACGCGCACCTCGTGGAAGCCGAAAAGTTCACCGCCATGCTGCGCCAGCAGCGGCTGCGCCCGCATCTGGTTTTCCTATCGGTTTGTCACAGCGCCGCGTGGGGAACGGCAGACGTTGCGGCCGGATTGGGTCCACAGTTAATCGCGGCCGGCATCCCGGTAGTGGTGGCAATGCAAGATGCGGTGGACATTGTCTCTGCGCGGAATCTGACGCTCCATTTCTATCGTCACTTGCTGCAACACGGCGCGGTGGATCGCGCGCTCAATACAGCGCGCCGCAACCTGGACGCGGCCTGGCGCAGCGACGCCAGCGCGCCGGTGCTCTTGATGCATCTTGAAGACGCGCGGATTCTTGACCTGGAGGAAGCGAAGTTTGCGTTGATTGGCGAGAAATTTGTTGAGCGAGTCCGCAGCATAGGGGCTTTGTTCAATTATTTGCAAAAATGGCGCGACACGACGAGCTATCTCCCCGATATGCGCCAGTTGGCTGGAACCTTGCTCAATAAGCGGGCCGAGTCGCCTACCCTGGAACAATTGCGGCGTGACATCCCCTGGTTGTTATCGCTCGGCGTGTTGGTTGCATATATCGAAGATGTGGAGATAACCATCTCTGTTCCCGGGATTTTGGAGCTGCTTCGCCGCCCCCGCACCGAACGCGAACTGCCTGCCCCGCCGCAGCCGCCCGCCCCGAAACAGGCATCGTCCGCGTCCAAGCCGTCGTCGGGCCGCCGTATGGCCCCAAGCGGCGATTGGGCGCCCGAACTCGTCCATATCCCCGCCGGAAACTTTCTGATGGGCACCACAGAGCGGCAGGCGGCGGCGCTGCAGAAGCAGTTTGGCGAGAAAACCTGGTACAAGTTCGAGTGGGAAACGCCGCAGCGCACCCTTTACCTGCCGGATTATTACATCGGCAAATACCCCGTGACGAACGCGCAATACTACGCCTTCGTGCAAGACACAGGCCATAGAGCGCCGGGCTATTGGGATGCAGGCCAGATTCCACGCGGCAAGGAAAATCATCCGGTGAAGAGGCTTTACTGGAAAGACGCGGTTGCCTACTGTGAGTGGCTGACGGAAAGGATACAAGATGCAGGATGCAAGATTAAGGTGTGGCGGGCGGGTGTTCTGGTTACGGAAGTCCTGCCTCGCGCGTCTTGCATCGTTCGTTTGCCCACCGAAGCAGAATGGGAGAAGGCTGCGCGCGGGCCGAATGGATTCGAGTATCCGTGGGGCAACACCCCGCCGACGGAGCACCTGTGCAATTTTGACAACAAAGTGAAAGACACCACGCCGATAGGCGCATACTCCCCGCATGGCGACAGTCCTTACGGTTGCGCGGATATGGCCGGTAACGTGTGGGAATGGACGAGCACGCGCTGGGGTCCTAAGTGGGAGGAACCGCAGTTCAGGTATCCTTACCGGGCCGATGATGGGCGTGAGGATATGCGCTCGGATGATTACCGCATTGCGCGGGGTGGGAACTATTGGAATAGCCAGGAGTATCTCCGCTGCGCGTTCCGCAACCTCAGGTACTGGAACTTCTACGGCAACAGCGTCACCGCCGGGTTGCGGGTGTGTGTGGCGGCTCCTTTCTCTCACCCCTTTGGCCTTTGAATCTTTGGCCTTTGGCTCTTTGGGGGATTCCAAAGGGGGGCTTTGCCCCCCTTTGGTCGCTACAAAATGGGTTTTTGGTCCTTTCGCATTTTAGCTGGCGGCGGCGTGGTCAGGAGACCGGCCACAGCCTATCTTTGCTCGGGCTGGTGCCCGACCGCGCCTGCCCACGCCAGTTTGACATTTCGCGCAAACCCCGTACACTGTTTGTGCCGGCAACGGCAACGTTGCCGGTAGGGGCAGCCGCTATCCGCTGCGCGTTCCGCAACCACAGGAACTGGAACATCAACGACAACAACGACACCGCCGGGTTGCGGGTGTGTGTGGCGGCTCATTCCTCTCTGCGGCTCCGCCAGAAATGCCGCCCGGCCCTTCGACGTTGCTCAGGGCTTGGCGGCCGAGGCAGGGTGTTTGGCGTAGGCCAACGCCCAGAGAGAAAGCCCGGCTGGCTCCTGGCCGCGTCCTGTGGTCTCTACACAGGCCGGGCGAAGATAGAACCGCCCCGGCTCCTGGGCCGCGCCCGCGCGCGCGAATCCCTGAGCCGGGGCAACTGTTTGTCTCACAGCCGTGCATTGATGAAGGTTAAGAAAATAAACCGGTAAGTGAAATCACCGAGCAAAACCGACTGAAGTCGGTGTGTATGTGTGTGTGCCGACTTCAGTCGGTAAATGCGCGATATTCACATTACCGAACTAATTTTTTAGGCTTCATTAATCCGCCTGAAGCGTTTGACAATGTTTATCGCTTGCGGCGGATCGCAATCCGTCGCTCTTCGCCAACGAAAGAATCCGTTAAAATCCGGTGCAACTTATGGTTGCCTAATCCGTTGACGAACCCTGCGCCGCCTGCTGCCCCAGCCGGAACGCGATTTTGTTCACCTCCGCGTACTTCGCGGGAACACGGCGCAGGATCGCCGTCTCCCACACCGCCGGGTCCGTTTCGAGCAGCGTGGAGAGCGCGGCGAGCATGATGGTGTTCACCGTGCGGGGATTGCCGGCCTGTTCCGCCAGCGGCAGCGCGTCCACGGGGATAACGCGGCTGGCGCGTCCTTTTAGCGCCGCGAGGATTGCGTCCTCGTCGGGATAGACCGCGGTGCCCACACTCACCGACATCGGCGTGATCTTCTGCCGGTTGACGATGACAATCCCGCCCGGCTTGAGGAAGTTCAGCCAGCGAGCGGCTTCCAGCATCTCGAACGACAGCAGGATGTCCACCGTGCCTTCCTCGCACGTGGGCGATCCCACCCGCGGCGCCCAGCGGATGTGGCTTTCCACCACCCCGCCGCGCTGCGCGAACCCGTGCACTTCGGACTTCTTCACGTCCAGGCCCAGGTCGAGTCCCACTTGGGCAGCAATATCCGACGCAGTGAGTACGCCTTGTCCGCCAACGCCCACGAAGAGCAGGTTTAATTTGTCAATCATACTTTTTCTCCTTGTGTTCCGAGATCCACCCGAGGATAGTTTCATCTGTTGGCGCGGGTTCCTCTGAAGCTAAAAGCCCTGGCGCGCTATCAAGGGTTCCCTTTTCGCGTTCTGCGCGCTCCAAGTCTCAGTAGATCCAATTTTGCTTGGTCTGGATCGCCAGATCCAGACTAGAACGGGGATCTGACGATCCCCTTGGAGCATTTTTGGATCTACCGAGTCTTCTCTGAGCGTGCGAAGAATCTCCTGAATAAGCGTGAGACGTTCTTCAACAGACCAGGTTGTCACCTGGGCGAGTATCGTTTTATACGGCGTGTTTGTTGTGGTTTGCATAAGTTGACCTCACCTGGTATCGCGCGGCGCAAATACCTTCCAAGTTAATGCTTGCCAGGGATCGTCAGATCCCGGCGTAGCTCGCAAGAGCCGCGGATCTGACGATCCGCTTCAAGCAGAGCATCAAGCAGAGCTAACTGAGACGGGACTTCTACCGCGCTGTATTGGCGCATTTATCCTTCCCCAACAGGCGCAATCGCCTGAGTTGGGCAGACCTGCATACAGACGGTGCAGCCTGTGCATAGCAGCGGATCAATGGACGACTTCGGCTTGTTGTTCGTCGGATAAATCTCCTCGCTCTTGAGGATCGCCGGGCAGCCGACGCGGAAGCACGAGCCGCAGGCAACGCACTTTTCGAGATCGACCTCCATGCGCGGCTGGTAGTGGAAGTGCGGGGTAAACACGCACGCGCCACGCACAATGAGCACCGCCGGGCCATCTTCGTGCTTCAGCGCCGCGCGGATGGCCTTGTTCATCGCGTTCACGTCCCAGGCGTTGACCTCTTCGACGTAGGTGACGCCCATTGCCTTGACAAGAGGCGCGATGTCGATGTGTCGGCCTTCCTCGCCCTGGAGCGTCGTGCCGGTGCCGGGATTGTGCTGCTGGCCCGTCATCGCGGTGATACGGTTGTCGAGGATGGCGACAACGATGTTGGCCTTGTTGTAGACGGCGGAGGCCAGCGGCGCCATCCCCGCGTGGAAGAACGTGCTGTCGCCGATAATCGTGACGACGCCCTCCTGCCCGCCGGCCTGCTTGAAGCCGTGCCCCATCCCGATGCCCGCGCCCATCGAAATCAGCATATCCATTGCCTCGAATGGTGCCAACACGCCCATCGAATAGCAGCCGATATCGCCAGGGATGACGACTTTGCGCTTGTTGCGGCTCAACGCATAGAAGAACGCGCGGTGCGGACAACCGGGGCAGAGCGCGGGCGGACGAGCGGGTACGATGAGAGCCGAGCTGACTGCTTCATTTTCGATTTTGGATTTTGGATTTTGGAGCAAGCCGGCTTGTACTGCGCCGTGGCGGACGTTGGCGAGGGTGAGTTCGCCGCAGAGGGGGAAGATGTCTTTGCCGTGGGCGACGGGGATGCCGGCAGCTTTCAGTTGGTCTTCGATGAAGGGATCGAGTTCTTCGAGCACGATGAGAGTCTCTACTTGCGCGGCGAAGTCGCGGATGGCTTGCAGCGGCAGCGGGTAGCTCATCCCCAGCTTGAGGATGGAGGCGTGGGGCAGCACCTCGCGCGCGTACTGGTAGGCGATGCCGTTGGTCACGATGCCGAGCGCCTTGTCGTTCCACTCGACGCGATTGATGCCCCGCTCGAACGCCGTTGTTTCGGCCCATTGTTGCACATCCAGCAGGCGACGTTCGATGACCGGATGCCGCATCCGTGCGATGGCGGGCAGGATGACGCGCGTGATTTCCGCTTCCCGCTCGAACGGCGGGAGGGGCTGGAACTCGCGCATGCCGGGCACGGTCGCTTCCACGGCGGACTTGGAGTGCGAGAGGCGCGTCGTCGAGCGCATCAACACCGGCGTGTGGAACTGCTCGCTCACGTCCAGCGCCACGCCCATAAACTGTCGGGCTTCCTCGCTGTCGGCAGGGTCGAAGCACGGGAACTTGCCGAAACGCGCGTATTGGCGGTTGTCTTGTTCGTTCTGCGACGAGAACGCGCCGGGATCGTCGGCGCTGATGAGCACCAGCCCGCCCTTCACCCCCGTGTACGACACCGACATCAAACTGTCCGCGGCGACGTTCACGCCGACATGCTTCATCACGGCCATCGTGCGCGCCCCGCCGAACGACGCGCCGATGGCGTTATCCAGCGCCACCTTCTCGTTGCTCGCCCATTCCGCTTTGACGCCGGGATAGCGCGCGAAGTTTTCGAGAATCTCCGTGGAGGGCGTCCCCGGATAGGCTGCGGCGTATTGCACCCCCGCCTCCCACGCACCCAGGGCAAAGGCTTCATTGCCGGAAAGTAATCGCTTCATCGTGTGCCTCCAAAAACAGTCAGGTAGTCTTTAGTCAGATAGTCTTTAGTCAGATAGTTTCAGCAGATCCAAAAATGCTCCAAGGGGATCGGCAGATCCCCGGCCTGGTCTGG
This sequence comes from Chloroflexota bacterium, assembly GCA_019873725.1. GTDB lineage: Bacteria > Chloroflexota > Anaerolineae > B4-G1 > SLSP01 > DSWT01. Next base: position 7,097 of record JAIOAS010000106.1, read on the forward strand.
ATCGCCAGATCCAGACCAAGCGAAATTGGATTACTGAGTCTTTAGTCAGATAGTCCTCGGTCGAATCGATTGAGCATTTGCTCTTCACTTTGTAGCAAATGTTACCTTGATTTATAATCTATGGACAAGTGATAGGTTGCGCCTTCTGTCACTATAGATATAATCAGTTTGTACGTTGAAACACCTGAACGTTCCAACGTCAAACGACTTGTCTTGCTCTTCCGGTTAGCAAAAATGGCCTTGCGCACACTTTACCAAACGCTTCTCGATAGCGATCTAGCCCGCCTGTACGTGATCGCCCAACAGTGGAACATAACGTTGGTCGCCGAGCGTAAGCCCGATGTGGCGGCAGAACTTGCCGATGCGATGGCGCACGCCGAAACCATCGAGCGCATCATCGCCGGTCTTGATGAGCGTGCGCGTTTGGCGCTGGACGATCTCCTGCGGCGGGAGGGGGGGCTGCCCTGGGCGATCTTTACCCGTCGCTGGGGCGAACTCCGACCTGCGGGGCGGGGGCGCCTCGAACGTGAAGAACTCTGGCGAGAACCGGTGTCGGCGGTTGAGCGTTTGTGGTACCTGGGCCTTGTGCAGCGCGCCTTTGCTGCGTGGCCCGCCGGTCAGGTCGAAATGGCCTTTGTGCCCGAAGAGTTGCGCCTTTACATGCCCGCCCCTGCGCCTTTGCAGATTGCGCCGCCCATGCCTGCCGAGCCGCCCACGCAAGTGGTTCCTGGAACCGATGCGCTGGCCGACGACTTGGTGACGCTGTTCGCGGCGCTGCAAATGGAGACGCTTGGCGCGGCTGTGCCCGGTGAGAAGACGAGCTGGATGCGGCTTGCACAGGCGAGCGCCCTGCTCGAAACGTTGGCCGTGGAGCAAGGCTGGCTCCAGCGCGATGAACGCGCGGCCTTGCGTCCGGTCGCCGAACCGGTGCTGGCATGGCTGCAAGTGGATGGCTGGTCGCAGTGGGCGACGCTGGCCCGCGCGTGGATGGAAAGCGCCCACTGGAACGATCTGGCAGCCATCCCGACGCTGCGTCCCGATCCGGTGCGTGGCTGGCCCGCCGAGCCGCGTTCCGTGCGCCAGGCGTTTCTCGCTATGGTGCGCCATTGTGTGCCGGACACCTGGTACACATTGGCGGAGTTTACCGCTTTTGTACGTGAACAAAATATGGATTTCTTGCGCCCGGATGGGGATTACGACGTCTGGGCATTGCGCGATGCGGCGACGGATAAGCCCTTGCGCGGCCTCGAAGCCTGGGATGCAGTCGAAGGTGCATGGATCGCCTGCGTGCTGAACGGCCCACTCTTCTGGCTGGGGATGGTTGATCTGGATGGTGAGCCGGCAACGTGTTTCCGGCTGAGCGCAGCCGGCGCGGCATTGTTAGAGCTTGGCGCTCCGCCGGCTTTGCCGGAACCGCCACCCTTGCACTTGAGCGACGATGGCGTGATTGCCGTGCCGCTGCGCCGGCGTTATGCGCGCTTTCAGGTGCGGCGGATCGCGCAGCCGTTGGCGTGGGGTGATGAGGACTACCGTTACCGGCTCACACCCGCGTCCTTAACGTTGGCGCGACAGCAACGCATCCCGGTGGCGCGCATCCTGGCATTTCTCGCCGAAGCGACCGGACAGGCGCTCCCGGCGCATCTGCGCACCGCTATCGAAAGCGCTTATCAGGGCAGTGAACCGGCGCGTTTGGAACAGGTGTGGTTGTTGCGAGTGCCCGATCCGGCGCTGTTGGAACATCCGGCGTTGCGGCGTTACATCCGCGAATCGCTGGGTGAAGGGATGGCGCTTATCCACGCCGCCGACCGCGCCAAAGTGCTGGCGGTGTTAGTGCGCAACGGTGTTTTGCCAGAAACGAATAGTTAGTCGTCAGCAGTCGGCCAGCCGCGGTTAGCTTTGAAGCGCTTCTGGCTGATAGCTGAAAGTTAATGGGTTAGCGTTAAATGGGGAGACTTATGACTAAACACGAACTATACAAAAAAGTAACACAGGCTTATACGGCACGTTTCCAGCAGTCACCGCAGTTGGTGGTGCGTGCGCCGGGACGGGTGAATCTCATCGGCGAGCATACCGACTACAACGACGGATTCGTGTTGCCGGTGGCCGTCGATCAGGCGGCCTGGCTGGCGGTTGGGGCGGTTGAAGGGCCGCTGACGACGGTGCGCGCGCTCGACATCAAAAACGACGAAGCGATCTTCTCGACAACCGAAGTGCCAGCCTCGGTGGGCGGCTGGGCCGATTACCCGAAAGGCGTTTTGTGGGCCTTTCTTGAGCGTGGAGTGCATCCTGCCCCCATCAACGCAGTGCTGGCCTCCGATGTGCCGGTCGGCGCAGGGATGTCGTCCTCGGCGGCGATTGAGCTGGCGTTTGCCTTTGCCTGGAACACCCTCGGCCAGTTCGATATCTCCCTTTCCGACCTGGCGCTGCTGTGCCAGAAGGCAGAGAACCAGTACGTGGGCGTGAACTGCGGCATCATGGATCAGATGATTAGCGCGTGCGGCAAGGCTGGTCACGCGATGATGCTCGATTCACGTTCGCTGGAACGGCGCTATTTCCCCATGCCGGAAGGCGTCGCCATCGTCGTTGCGGATAGCATGGTGCGCCGCTCGTTGGCGGCGTCGGAGTACAATATACGTCGGGCGCAGTGTGAACAGGCGGTGAGTCATTTGCAGGCTCATCTGCCGGAGATCAAGGCGCTGCGCGATGTGTCACTGCGCCAGTTGGAGCAGTTCGGCCACGATTTGCCGGAAGTCGTATACCGGCGTGCGCGGCACGTCGTCACGGAGAACGACCGCGTGGTGAAGTTTGCCCGCGCGCTCCACAGTGGCGACATCGAGACGGCCGGCGCGTTGATGATCGAGGGGCATCGCAGCCTGCGCGATGATTACGAAGTGAGCGCGGCGGAATTGGATGCCCTGGTCGAGGCGGCGGTGGAGGTCCCCGGCTGCTATGGCGCGCGCTTGACCGGCGCAGGATTCGGTGGATGTACCATCGCCCTGGTGGCCGAAGCGGCTGTCTCCGACTTCAAAACGCACATTGCCAGGGTCTACGATGAGCGTTTTGGCAAACAACCCACTGTCTACGTCACGCATCCGGCCGACGGCGTTGCCGCCATCCGATAATCCCCTCGCCCCAGTGCTGGTTGAAGACTATCATCCGACCACCCGACTAAGAACTACCGACTATCCGACTAACGACTAACGACTATCCGACTAACGACCATCCGACTAACGACCATCCGACTAACGACTATCGGACTAACGACTATCCGACTAACCGACTAACGACTATCCGACTAACGACTAACCGACTAAGGACTAACGACCATCGGACTAACGACTATCCGACTAACAGACTAAAGACTAACTGACTATTTCAAAGGAGCGGAATATGAACATAGGCATTCCTAAAGAACGACTGTGCGGAGAAGAGCGCGTCGGATTGACGCCGGCCGGTGTCGGCCTGTTGACGAAAGCCGGGCACAAGTGTTATGTAGAACGAGGCGCCGGCGCCGGCGCCGGCTTCGACGATTACGACTACGAACGGATGGGCGCGACGATGCTGTCGACCGGTGAGGAGCTTTACGCCAGCAGCTCACTGGTGCTTAAGGCGCTGCGTCCGACGCTGGAGGAGATCAAGTGGATGCCCGTCGGTCAGACACTGATGTGTTTTCTCGGTCTGATGTCAATCCCTCAGGAAGAGGTCGCGGAACTGAAAAAGCGCAGGATAACGGCTATCGCTTATGAAATGATCTCCAAAGATGGCCGCGACTTCCCCATCCTCAGAACGATGAGCGAGATTGCCGGACGTATGGCGCCGTATATCGCCGGGAACCTGTTGATGCGCACCTACGGCGGGCGAGGCGTGCTGTTGAACGGCGTGCCGGGCGTCTCCGCCGGCGAGGTGGTCATCCTGGGGGGTGGAGCACTGGGGATGAACGCCGCGCGTGCCTTCGTCGGCCTGGGCGCGAAGGTCTTCATCCTCAGCCGCTCGCTGGACCGGCTGCGCTATCTGGAAGAGTACTTCCACGGGCGGGTGACCACGATGATCGATCACGATTTCAACGTCGCGTACACCACCCGCTTTGCCGATGTGGTCATCGGGGCGGTGCGCGATCCAGGCAAACGTGCGCCGGTCGTCATCACGCGCGAGATGCTGCGCACGATGCGCAGAGGCTCGGTCATCATCGACTTCGCTATCGATCATGGCGGCTGCGCGGAGACGAGTCGCCCAACCTCTTTCGACAATCCTACTTACATTGAGGAAGATGTGGTCCATTACTGCGTTCCCAATGTGCCCGGCGGCGTGCCGCGCACCTCGACGCACGCATTCAACAACGCGGCCTGGTCGTACATCCAGCATATCACCAACATGGGGCCGGTCTCTGCCTTCGCGCAGAACGACGCTTTGCGTAACGGCGTCGCCATGCGCAATGGCGAGATCATCGAGCCGCAGTTCACCCCGCGGCACTGACATAAAAAATGGTCGTGGGCCTATCCGCCTAACGACTATCAGACTGTTTTCAGGAGGTGGAGCTTGTTTCACGCACTTGTCGCTGTTAAACAGGTGCCGGACACGACCAACATCCGCATCGATCCCGAGACGGGCAACCTGGTGCGAGAAGGTGTACCGGCAATCATGAACCCCTACGATGCGCACGCGCTGGCTTCTGCCGTGGAGTGGAAACGTAAACTCGGCGGCAAGGTGACGGTCGTATCGATGGGGCCGCTCTCGTTCACGGTGACGATCCGCGAGGCTGTCGAGTTGGGGGCCGATGTGGGCTATCTCGTCACCGACCGCAAGTTTGCCGGCGCGGATACCCTGGCGACCTCTTACGTGCTCGCTCAGGTGATCCAGATGATCCACGAAAAAGAGCCTATCGACGTGCTCTTCTTCGGCAAGCAGGCCATCGATGGCGATACGGCCCAGGTCGGTCCAGGCGTGGCGGTGCGGCTCGATCTGCCGATCATCACCTACGCGGTTAAAATCCGTGATATCGATCTCGCCAAACGCCAGATCATTGTTGAGCGCAAGACCGAGCGTTGGACGGAAGTCGTCGAAGCGCCGCTGCCCGCCCTGGTGACCTGCGAGAAAGAGATCGCCGAGGTACCTTTCGCGCCGCTGCCTGACCTCATTCGCTCGCTGCGCTACGAGCCGGAAGTGCTGACGGTGGACAATACGGGCATCTTCGACGCAGAATCCATCGGTGTGCGTGGTTCGCCTACGGTGGTTTTCAAGATGGGGACGCCGCCACTGCCCGAACCCGGCGAGAAGATCAACAGCCGTGAAGTCGGCGTGGAAGCTGCTGTGGCGGCGGCGTTTGCCAAAGCCGAGGCTGCCGGTATCCTCACATCTGTCTTAGGAGGCGTCAAATGAGCGCGCGTCGATTCTGGGTTTTCATCGAACAGGAGGAGGGCAAAGCGCATCCGGTCTCCTGGGAACTGCTGGGTGTCGCCAGCCGACTTGCCTCCGAGGTCAAAGAGGAAGCCGATGCCGCCGGTGACACCGTCCACGTCGAATGTATCCTCTTGGGCAACCAGGTTGAACACATCGCCCATGAAGCCATCAAGTATGGCGCGGAGCGCGTTTATCTGGTGGATGAGCCGGAACTGGAACACTACCGCAACTGCCCGTACTACAAATGTATCGTGGGTGTGGTGCGTAAGTATGAACCGGAAGTCTTTCTCATCGGCGCGACCACGTTGGGCCGCGACCTGGCCGGGGCGGTGGCGACCTCACTGCGCACCGGGCTGACCGCCGATTGTACCGGCCTGGAAATGGGCGAGGTGAAAGGCTCCAAGCAGCGCCTGCTGCTGGCGACCCGTCCCGCGTTCGGCGGCAACATTATGGCGACGATCCTCTGCCGTCAAAGTCGCCCGCAGATGTCGAGCGTGCGTCCGCGCGTGTTCCCCATGCCGCCGTACAACCCGGAGGCCGTGGGTGAAATCGTCCGTGAAGAAGTCCCTCTGGACGAAAAGGACACCGAAGCCTGCATCCTGGAATTCATCCGCGATCAGGCCGAGAGCGTGGATATCGAGTACGCGGACGTCATCGTCTCCGGCGGGCGCGGCCTGGGCACGCCTGAAGGCTTCAAGTTGATCGAAGAGCTGGCGCACGAGTTAGGCGGCGTTGTCGGGGCGTCGCGGCCCTGCGTGGATGCCGGCTGGATCAGCTACGCACATCAGGTGGGGCAATCCGGGCGGACGGTGCGGCCCAAGCTCTACATTGCCGCCGGCATTTCCGGCGCCTTGCAGCACAAAGTCGGCATGCAGAACTCCGACTTCATCATCGCCATCAACTCCGACCCCAACGCCCCTATCTTCGATGTGGCCGATGTGGGTATCGTGGGCGATCTCTTCCAGGTGATCCCGGCGATGATCAAGGAAATCAAAGCGCGCAAGGAGGCTCTGGCATGAACACCAGTGACGAAAAAATCCGTTTTGATGCCATTGTCGTTGGCGCGGGGTTAGCCGGGGCTGCGGCGGCGATGGTGATGGCCCGCGCCGGGCTGAACGTCGCGTTGATCGAGCGTGGGCAGAAAGCGGGCGGCAAGAACTACTTCGGCGGTGCAATCTACACCCACGCCATCGGTGAAGTGCTGCCCGATTATATGGATCGCAAGCCACCCTTCGAGCGTCCCGTTACCGAGGCGGGATTCTGGATGCTCTCCAAAGACGGCGGCCTCACCAAGATGACGGTGCAGGGCGGCAAGCTAGGCGCCGAACCCGCCGATGCGTATATGGCGTCGCGCGCCATTTTCGACGTGTGGTGGGCCGAGCAGGCGCAGAAGGAAGGCGCGCTGTTGATTCCCAAAACAACGGTCCTGGATTTCATCCGCGACAGCGCCGGGCAGGTCATCGGCGTGAAAACCGACCGCGCGCAAGGGGATGTCTACGCGCCGGTCGTCATTGTGTGTGAGGGTGTCAACAACCTGCTGACACAAAAGCTGGGCTTGATCGATCACGATCTGGAGCCGGCCCACATCGCGCTGGCCTTCAAGCAAGTCATCGCGCTGCCGATGGATACCATCAATGCGCGCTTCGGCCTGCCCGACGAGAAGCACGGGTTGGCGGCGTCGGTGTTGGGCGATGTCTCGCTGGGGCTGCCGGGCATGGGCTTCGTCTACACCAACAACACCAGCGTTTCCGTGGGGCTGGGGATGATGCTGGATGCGGTGGTCGAATATCGCCTGAAGCCCTACGAGGTCTTGCAGCGCTATCTGCGCCACCCGGCGATTGCGCCGCTGATCAAGGGCGGGCAGTTGATGGAGTACGGTGCGCACCTGATCCCCGAAGGCGGCTACCGCGATATGCCCAAGCTGTTCACCGGCGGGGCGATGGTCGCGGGCGATGCTGCGTCGATGGTCAACGCGCTGCACTGGGAAGGCACCAACATGGCGATTGTCGCCGGGAAGCTGGCTGCCGAGACGGCAATCGAGGCGCACAAACGCGGGGATTTCTCCGCCCAGACGCTTTCGCAGTACGAGGCGCGGCTGAAGGATCGCTTCATCCTCAAGGACATGAAGCAATATCGCAACTTCTCCCGCTTCCTGGAAACGCACCCGGAGTTTATGGATGCCTATCCGAGCTTCATCAATGACGCGCTGGGGCAGTTCTTCAGCGCCTACGGGATGCCAAAGAAGACGCTGTTCAAGAATATCCTGGGGAGCCTCACCAGCCGGCGGCAGTTGTTCAAGGCCGTGGGCGACATGCTCTCTATGGGAAGGGCGGTGATGGGATGGTAATGAAAAAAGGGGACGCATTCAGTGTGAAGGAATTGCCGCAGGACTTGAAGGAAAGCCTGCCCGCTGTCTACGTGGACGACCTGCTGGTCTCGCTCAAGTACTTTATCGACGAGGCGCAGAGCCATCTCAAGATCAAGGATCACGCGGTCTGCGCGCGCTGCCGGTACAAGCCCTGCCTCGACTTCTGTCCGGTGGGTGTCTACACGCTGGCCCACGATGGCAAAATTCAGGTGGCGTATCAGGCGTGCGTCGAATGTGGCAGTTGTCGGGTGGGATGTCCATACGAGAACATCGAATGGACGTTGCCGCGCGGTGGGTTCGGTGTGGCGTACAAGTTCGGGTAAGATTAAGGTAATGCAATGCCGCGCAGTCGTGAGACTGCGCGGTTTTTTTATCAGCAGATTGAGCAGATTGAGCAGATTTTTTGTTCGCTAAGGAAAAATCTGCTTCATCTGCTCAATCTGCTGACTAAAGATAGTGTTCAGGACGCGGCCTGCTTCCAGAGCGCGACGGCGGCGTCGCTTTCAAAGTCCTCTGTCGCCGTGAAGAGGTCGGTGGGTTTGGGCGACTCGGTCACGATGGGATTCTCCAGCGCCTTGAGCGCGGTTTGCATGGGGAGGCCGGCGGCGAGCATCTTCTTCAGCAGCAGCGGGGGTTGTTTCTCGATGTCGAGGTCCAGAATCTTGCCGAAGAAATTGTTGATCTCGAACAGACCCTCGAACGGCCCGGCGGAGAGATGCACGCCGTTGTTGGCGATGCTGACTGTGCCCAGGCCGTAGTCCTCGGCGTGGGCGTACAGGGTGCCACGGATGGAATGGGGGACGGCCTTTTCCGGGAACGTTGCGCCAACCATCTCGTTGCGCAGCGTGGCCCAGGGTGTGTCTGAGTGGATCAACACCAGCACGATGCGGTGGGTGGGATCGGTGAAGTGCATGAGTTGCGCCGGGTGGAATCCATTGACCAGGATGAAATCCTCGCCGTCTTTGGTATAGTGCTGCACGTAAAAGCCGCTTCTGATCTTGAGCGATTTCTTGGTGAACCACAACGTATCCAGGTCGAAACAGTTCTCACCGGGATGCGCCTTCAAGTATTCGTGCCCACCGTAGATGGTGATGCCGTCCAGGGTGGGAAGTTCGAGCGCGGCGGCGATCTTTTGCCGGTCTTCGGCATCCACCATCTGCGAGGCGAAGCGTGAGAGTCGGTTGATGTAGCCGTAATGCCGGTTCATAATTTCGGCTTCCTCGAGCACTTTACCGCCCACCACGGCGATGCCGCTCACGACGGCCCCAAACTCCGCCAGTTTGGTGAAGACGAGATCGAGCGCCGCTTCCACCTGAACGGTGTCTTTTACCAGGAAGATTTCCGGCTTGACGAAGAGCAATAGCTCGTTGCGATGCGTCTCCCGGCCGATCTCGACCGGTTGCAC
>JAIOAS010000107.1 GCA_019873725.1 Chloroflexota bacterium
TCCTAGATTGTGCAAGGCAACATCAATCCATTCTATATGGAGTAAAGGTAATATATCATTGTGCAATGTCGCCACGGCATCCACACCCAGGCGATGCTGCACCAAAGCCGTAGCTTCAAGCACAATGTAGTTACTGGTGATCAACCGCTGGTCCTGAGTTATCCATGTCCGCCAGGCTGCGCCTGCCGGAGCGTGAAAGCGATCCCCATTATTCAGGATTGCCAGAAATGCAGAAGTGTCAACAAAAATCATGGCGCTGCATCCTCGTAGGCTTGCGCCAGATAAAGATCGTGATTCTCCGCCAGATCGGACAACTCACTATGAAACCGGCCCACGGCAGCAATGGCGCGGCGCCGGCGTTCATCCGCGGGAACCACGACCTCACGCTTCGTCTCCAGCAATAGGTCTACCGCCTCGCGCACCAGTTCGGCTACGGGGACTTGATAGTGAGCCGACAGTTCTTTGAGCACGTGATATTGCCGTTCTTCGAGCTGAATTTGGGTACGGATCATGGCGCTCCTCCCTGTGATAACATGCTTACATTTTTGCCATCATGATACCACAAATAGTCGAGATTGCACAGCTACTCCACTCTTCGATAGCGAATCCAGTCTGTATTGTAACGTGTTGGGGGAATTCGGCAAGGAGATAGGTTATCAAGTCATGCGGGCAATATGTGAATAGGGCATATCAACGGTTTAGCAGTCGATACAGAGGGAGCAGCAATCTCAATAGCCATTGTGACATTCGTCCATAATGCTTGGCATAGAAATATGCCAGACTCTCATAGTAAGCAGTTTGTGCTTTTGGGTTCTTTTTTAAGCTCTGTCCACCTAAATGAATAATCCCAACCTGGGGGTTGTAAAACACTTTCCAACCAGCTTTGCGGAGACGCAAACACCAATCGTTATCTTCAAAATACATAAACATATTTTCGTCCAGCAATCCCACTTGCTCAATGGCGGCGCGACGCACCAGCAAACACGCGCCGGAGACCCAATCCACGCTTTGAAGCCGTTCAGTTCCCCAATCGTGCAGAGGCCGATGTGCCACGAGGTGCATCAATCCGCGTCGCAAGAGGTATAGCGGCGTTGGGTCGCCGCCAAAGGCGTAGGGCTGCGGCGTGCCGTCGGGACACAGCAGGCGTGGGCCGACGGCGCCGGCCTCTGGATGCTCATCCATGAAATGCACCAGCTCGGCCAGGGCGGCGGGTTTGACGAGGGTGTCGCTATTGAGCAGCAAGATGTAACACCCTGTACTGGCGGCGATCCCTTGATTGTTGCCGCCCGTAAATCCGCGATTCTCGGTATTGACGATCAGTCGCGCGTAGGGGAATTCAGCCTGCACTATCGCCACACTGTTGTCGGTCGAGGCGTTATCCACTACTAGCAATTCCCAGTCGGGCGGGAAGGGGGTGAGACTGCGCAAACAATCCCGTAACAAGTCGCAGGTATTCCAGTTCAAAATGATGACAGACAGAACCGGAGTCGTCATACCTCCCCCTCTTCGTGGTACAACGCCAGATAGCGCCGTGCTACTTCTTCGATGGCAAAGTTAGCGCGGGCAAATTCCCACATCCGCTGGCGGAAATCTTCCGGCGCGGTCTGCCAACGCGTGAACCACGCAGCGAGCGCGTCGGGCGGCGTCTCATCGTACACAAGGCCCAGATCGTGACGCTGCACCAAGTCGGCGGCAGCGCCCGCCCAGCGACTCACCAACACCGGCAGGCCACCGGCGAGGTATTCCGTGAACTTGATCGAGAGGCGGGTGCGCGCTGTCAACACGTAGCGAGGGTCCACCTGATCTTGATGCGGCGCACCGACGGGCTGTAGGGCCACGTCGGCCCCTGCCAGATAGCGCAGGACTTCCGGCTGCGGCACGGATAGCACCGTAGTATTGTCGGACAGGCCCAGCGCCGCCTGCGCCGCCGTCGCCGTTGCCGCCGCCTGGGGCGACACGAGCAGCAGGAAATGCCACGGCGTGTGGGGAGCAGCAGCCAGCAGCCGGCGGATCAGGTCGGCCATTGGCGCGGGTTCGAACCAGGAGCCGGCATACGCCGCAATCCGGGCTTCGGCAGGTAGCTTCAGCTCGGCGCGCGTCTGCGTGCGCCAGGCCGCGAGCATGGTGCGTTCTGGAATTCGCGTGGTGGTGGGGATGACGTGCATCCGTGCGGCGTCACGCGGGTACTGCGTCGCCAGGATGTCTATGCTGGGCTGAGAAACGACCGTGATCGCATCGGAGGCGGCAAACAGGATGCTTTCCAGGCGCTTCCACCTGGCAAATGCGGCGGCATCTAGCAAGACGGACTTGCCGCCTTCTTCCAACGTTGCGCCTTCTTCGGGATACAACGCGCGCGTGTCGCAGAGCAATCGGGCGCCACACCGGCGCTTGACCTGCATCCCTACCCACGTTGCCGGATAAGAGCGACAATGGATCAGCGCGGGATGTAAGCGCGCGACGATCCACTGAGCCGCCAGCCAACCTTGGATGAAAAATAACCACAACAGATTTTTAGGTATATAGAAACAACGAGTGACAAAAAGCACTGGCACTATGTGCAAGGTAATGTTGGCCGCCTTCAGGTCATCGCGGAGCGCAGCAATTTGTGCCCTGAAACGCACAGCATTGTGAACCGGGTAAAGAGCGACAACATGAAAAACATACTCGGGGGCTTGCGCGGCCATTGTCTTGAGCAAGGCGAAGACTTGTGATTGCAGCAGAGGGGACCGCACGACATCTTCGACGGCAAGCAAGTAGACACAAGGGACGGGGGTCACTGACTGAGATTCCATATACGTTGCCATGATATGACTGCAAGACACCGCCAAAGAAGGCCAGTGTGATCGACAACGCCATTGAGATGTTGTTCGGCCATTTGCCGGACCGCGGCGGGCATGAGATAAGGTGAGTGTTGCAGTTCCGGAGTGTTCACGCTATCCCGCACCCAGGCTGCCAGATCGCCGCGCAACCACTCGGCCTGTGGTGTGGTAAAGTGAACCTTGTCTTGACGCGCAAACACGGCATCGGGAATCACATCGCGCAGGGCTTGCCGCAGGATGTATTTGGTAGTTCCGGCGCGGATTTTTTGCTCCGGCGGCAACGCAAAGCAGAACTCGATGAGCCGGTAGTCGAGATAGGGTACGCGAGATTCGATGGAGTGCGCCATGGAGTTACGGTCGTCAAAGCGCAGGAGTGAGGGCAGCGGGCTGAAGGTGAGCGCCGTATGCAGCGCGCGCGCCAGGCGCGTTCCGCCAGATGACGCAGCTTCGGGCGCGGCCTGGGTTGCGTCGTAAAGGGCGGGGGCAAGCCAGGCCGGGTGTGGGCGTCGCTGACGCTTGAGGGCGGTTTTCCAGGCGGCGGGCAGCAGTCCGCTTAGCGTGTTCTGCAACTCGCGGCGCGGGGAGGCGCCATGCAGGGCCGTGTGCGCACGCCATTCCGCCCAGAAACGTCCGAGATGCCCACCGGCCACCAAATCGGCAAAGTAAGCTGAAGGGAAACCGCGATAGCCGGCCAACAACTCATCGGCGCCCTGCCCGTCTAGCGTCACTGTAACACCGGAGGCGCGCGCCAGTTGGAACACATTCCATTGCGCGAAGATACTGGTGGAACCAAATGGTTCTTCCAGATGATAGAAGACGCGCTCCCAATCGCGCGCCAGATCGCCGGGAGCGGGATAGACCATGCGGGCATCCACGGCACAGGCTTGCGCGACAGCCTCGATGTAGCGCCCCTCATCGTGGGGCGAGTCGTGGTAGCGCGCCGAGAAGGTCTTTTGCCGGGATTCCATCCCTACCACCTGCACGCCGCGCTGGCGCAGCAGCCGGTCAATCATGCAAACGACCGCCGACGAATCCAGCCCCCCGCTCAAGCAGGTGCCCACCGGCACATCGCTCAGTAAATGCACCCGCACAGCGTCTTCAAACAGGTCGCGGAAGGCCGCCGTCGTCTCGTCATCCGAACGGAAAGCGGCGCGGCGGGTGAGGTCAACGGCCCAATAACGCTGTGTTTTCGTCTGCCCGGTCAGCAGGTCAACGGTCATTGTATGGGCCGGGGGCAGGGTTTCAATTCCCGCAAAGAACGTGGCCGGCGTGTGATCGCTGAGATTGCCAACCAGGAAGTCATAGACGGCCTGCGGGTGAGCGCGGCGGGGAATATCCAGGGCGAGCAGGCTTTTGATTTCGGAGGCGAACGCCAGGCGGTGCGCGTCGCGCCAGAAGTAGAGCGGCTTGATTCCCACCCGATCCCGCGCCAGCAGCAATTGACGGCGGCGGATGTCCCACAGGGCAAACGCCCACATCCCATTGAAGTGCGTGACGCACTCCGCACCCCACGTTTCATAAGCGTGCAGCAGCAGCTCGGTGTCGGAATGGGAGATGAAGGTGTGGCCGCGAGCGGTCAGTTCGGCTCTGAGCTCGGGCAGATTGTAAAGCTCGCCATTGAAGACAACCCAGAGTGTGCGGTCTTCATTGCACAGCGGTTGATGGCCGGCCGGGCTGAGGTCCACAATGGACAGCCGCCGGTTGGCCATGCCCAGGTGATAGACGCTGGCGGCGATAGACGTCGGCTGCAACGGCGCTGCTGGCGTGTGTGGGAAACGCGCCGACCACACGGCTTCTGGCGTGTCCGCGCCACCATAAAACGCGAAGTCGCCGGTGTGGGTGTTGCCGAAGATGTATCCCACATCATCCGGCCCCCGGTGGCGGATCGCGTCGGCCATCTTCAAAAGCGATTGCGAATCTTCCAGACCTGTATGCCATTGCACCAGGCCGACAATTCCACACATAGCCTATTCCCTCATAACTTCAGGGCGCGCAGATTAGCCCATTGGCGCTGCGCCCATGTGATAGCCAGATTGACTTCGGCGAACTGGACGATTCGCAGAAGAAACAGTCCCGCGCTGAAGCCCAGGAGGATCAGCCCTTTCAATCCGAGCGCCACCCACAGGTTGGCGAGCGAGATGCTGATACCCAATCCCCACGCCGCCGCGGCCAACAGCACCAGCCGCAGGATTTTGGCGGCTTCGTAGGGGATAGGATACACTCTTTGCGCCAGTGTGTACGTGAGCAGCGTCAGGAAGACGTAAGAGAGCGTATTCGCCAGCGCGGCGCCGAAGAAGCCCAGGGTCGGAATCAGGGCGATATTCAACAGGATACTGACCAGGGCGGCCGCCGGCACGCTGTACGCCAGCAACCTGGTCTTTTTCGCCAGGGTGATGCCGATACTCACGATGTAATAGCACGCATCGGCGATAATCTGGAAGGCCATCAGCCCGGCGACGACGTGGCCCGGCACATAATCCGGCGTCGTGAACCAGAGCAGCGCCTCGCGGGCAAAGATACCCACGCCGACGGCGACCGTGAAGCAAAAGGTACAGAAATAGGTGAGGGTTTTGGCATAAATGTCCCTCGCGTTCTCCTGTTTTTGCAGGGAGAAGGCGAACGGCCCCCACGCGGTGCGCAACGCCGTGGTGAATAGCACCAGCGGGGCGCTGACCTTGTTGCCGACGGCCAGCAATCCCACCGCCGCCGCCGAGCTGAAGTAGAGCAGGAAGTAGCGGTTCGCATAAGCCAGCAACCAGCCGCCGAAGGCCGCCGGAATCATCGGCAGACCCACATGCAGGAGATCGCGCAGCCAGCGGCGCGAGAGATGCACCGTGAGCAAATCGCGGGTAATCCATAACCCTACCGGAAGCATGATCAAATTAGCAAACAGGGGCCCGGCGAAGGCGCCCGCAACGCCCCAATGTTGTCTCACCACGAAAAAGATACTTAACGATACACCCACCAACAAATTCACCAGCGCCACTATGGAATAGTTCCAGGGGCGGCGATTCAACCGCAATAACTCGATCAGGAAGCCGACCATAGCATTGACGGGCGCGGTCCACACGGCCAGGCGCACCGGAATCACCGCATCATAGGACTGGAAGAGCAGCCAGGAGAGCGGTGCGGCGAGCAGGGTAATCAGAAAGGCCACTGCCGACGACAACAGCACCCGTGTCGTGATGGCCGTCGTGACCATTGTGGCCCGATCGTCCTCGCCGGCGTTATCGTAGAAATAGAGCGCCACGGCCGTGTCCATCCCCAGGGTCAGCACCAGCGAGAGGAAAGCCACCATCGTGGTCAACGTGTCAATGCGCCCGTAATCTTCCACCGCAAAGGCGCGGGTATAGATCGGCACCAGCAGCAATCCGACCAGGCTGCGCGCCGCGCTGGTCATGCCGTAAATCATCGTGTCTTTGGCGAGATGGCGCAGGCGGATTATGGAGCAACCTCCCCTAACTGACGGTACACATTCAACAGTACCGCTTCTTGATGTTCCCAGTTGTAGATTTGCGCCGCGCGCAAGGCCCCGGCGCGCATTGTCGCATACAAGACGGGGTCATTCAACAGGCGATTGATGGCTTGAGCAACCGAAGCGGGCGAAGTGGGATCACACACGATCCCGCATTGGTATTCCTCGCAGATGCGGCGAATGACCGGCAAGTCGCTGGTGACGACGGGCAGCCCCACGGCCAAATATTCAAACAGTTTGTTGGGGGACGAAAACCGCAACCCGGGGTGCCAAATTTCGGTGGGAATGACACCAATGGCGGCTCCACACGTATAAGTGAGCAATTCGGTGGGCGGAACGGCCGGCAGGACAAAGACTTTGCCGGCAAAGTCAGGGGTCTCGGCCAGGCATTGCAATTCCTCGAATTGCGGGCCTTTTCCCAAAATGACGATTACGCCGCGCGACAAGAAGGCGCTGCTGCGCACCAGGTTTTCAAGGCCCACCCCATGCCGCTCCTTGGAGAGCATCCCCTGGCAAATGACGATGGGCGTTCCGGGAGGGACGCCGATTCGCTGCGGCAAAATAGTCTGCGCGTCGGGCGGTAGAGCGGGGGACGGCGGGCAATTCATCACCACCGCCGGGCGAGGGATGCGATAATGGGTTGCCTGTACATCGGCGAGCACCTCATTCACCGTGATGACGGCAGCTACACGATGGCGCACAATCCAATCGTTAAAAATGCTCCATAGCCAATTGACGCTCCCCAACGGGAGACCGAACAGCTTGAGGCTCTCGCGGAACCCAATGAAGCCCACTTCGTGCGCATCGTAGAGCAGTTTCGCGCCGGGAACCTGGCGGGCAGCCAACCAGGCCGGCAAAATCGCGGAGGAGTCGTGCGCGTGATAGATCGCCGCATTCACCTGACGCGCCGCGCGCACCATCCGCGCCAACGCGCGCGGGAAGAGATTGATGCCACGTCCCAGCTTAGTCGCGGCGCGCTCTACCGGCACGCGAATGATCTCGAAGCCATCGCGCTGCTCGTGTTCCTCCGGGCCGTAGAGGTTCATGGCTACCACCGTGACCGCGTACCCAGCACTTGCTACAGAAACAGCCGTCTTCAACACACGGTAGTCCGTGCGGCAGTCGTTGCGGACAAGCATACACACGCGCCGTGCAGTCATAAGCTTTGGTAGATCTCCACAAGTTGTTGCGCCAGTTTGTGCGCATCGTGATATTTTTCTACATAGGCCCGACCGCGCTCGCCTAATTCACGGCGCAACTGACCGTTCTTGATCAATTCAGATAGGACATCGGGCAGAGTCTCTTGCGTCGCGTTCACAATGGGCAAATCAGGGGGATATTGGTTTATCATGGCAGGCTTGATGTAGGCCACCACCGGTTTGCCATACGCCATTGCTTCCAGAGCCGCCAATCCATAGCTTCCCAGCACAAATTGATCTACGAAGACGTCACAGGTCTGCAAAACGGCTTTGGCCTGCGTGTGGGGCATATTTTGTACTAACTGAAATTCAAAAGTGTGGCTGGATGATAATGTCTCCAATGTCGCTTTGACCGCAGCGGTCCCTTTAATGATCGGCGCGCTCGGGCTGTGAATGAGGAGCGGGCGCGGGTTCGCAGGATCAGGAAAAGCTGGAATATAATCACTTAAATAGATGCGCTGGCGGACCCTCTGATGCTGCGGAAAGAGATCACGTTGAAGATAGGATGCCAGGCTGGCGTCAGCTACAATCACTGTAGCGCCGGCGCGGGCAAACCGCATTTGTCGCCGGCGCGAAGCCTCCAGGCTTTCTATTCGCACATACTCATGCTGTCCCAGGATCCGTGCATAATATGGATTATTGGCAGCCTCTATTTCTGGGATGCGGATATCAGAACCCCAAAATTCCACGACGCGCTTTTTGCGCAGCAACTGGGCCAGACGTACATCCCAGCCGCCAAAAGCGCTCCAATGAAAATGCCAGTGCACTACCTCGGCCCAACGGATAGCCGCCTGCACTTTCGCCCACCACTTCAAAGTTTCAAATTTCCTCAGCAGCGGCGAACGATGCGGCGCCGGCTGAAAGTTTTCTACGCCGCTGGTATTTTGAATCGCGGCGTTGCTAAATACTATGCCGCGGGCATTCATCCCCACATCGCGTAATGCGCGCACGGTGACACTGATTTGAGAGGAAATGTTATTCGGCAGATGAAGGATGCGCATAGTTTAAACGACAGTGTAGCCAGATTGCAAGGCCCGTCAGGCACAGAAATACCCATGGTGCTATGGCGACAGTGCTCAAGTGATAAAGCGCAACGAGATGGGGAGCGTGCTCTTGCGTCCCAATCGCCCAAACGCTGAACTCGTTGACCGATGTGGCCGTGACGAGGTTGGCAGCGGCATTGACCGTTGAAGCGTAAGGTTGCCATGTCCGCGAGCCGGGGTCAAAACGGTAGAGTTGCAGACTGGACTCGTCGGCGATGGCCTCCTGCGCCAGGTCTTCATTCGTATAAGCCAGCGTCAATGTCCCGGTAAACCCGCTTCCCTCGGCGGTGATACTATAGTTGCGCGGCAGCGCGTGATGGGGAGTTTGCCTTGTGGGATAAGTGTACACCAACGTCACTGTGACCGCCTTCAGCGTTCCCGCGTGGGTGAAATACAACCGGGCGCCGATGTCACCAAAGTCATAGAGACCGGGGCCACTGATCTCACGAGTCGCCATCAGGGGCGTCGCGTAAAATTCGTCGGCGCCGAGGTCGTAATCATTTTCGGCAGGACGGGCTTCGCCATCTATATCTGTGGTAATCCCCGCATTGATGCCGCTGTTTCGCGCCCCAGAAGCATATCCAATGTGATAGTTGCCGCGCGCGGGATGAATGAATCCCGGTTCTTCTTCCAGGCTGGGGGCGCCGATGATGACATCCCCCGGCCCATCGTAATCGTATAGATTGCCCCATTCGGCACCGCCCCACAATGTAGCCGTGAGAGTCGCGCGGCAGCCCTGCGCCACCGTGACTCCAACGGTCTGACTGACCAGAATGGTGTTGGTCAATGCCACCTGGCTGTAGGTTGCTTCCCCCAACATCGCCAGATGTAGCCCGCTGCCATCGCCGCCTGTGTTTTGTGCGAAAGTAGTGTGCACAAATTGCAATATACCCCACGACGCAGTGCCCCACACATACACGCCACTGCCATATTGTCCGGCGTGATTGTCCACAATCATCGTGTTGATGAGTTTCGGCGCAAAAGCCTGGATTATAAAGATTCCTCCGCCGTTGGTGAGGGCGGTGTTGGAGGCAATCACGTTGCCTTGTAACGTCGCTGGCCCCCCATAGAGATAGAGTCCGCCGCCTTCATGCGCCTGGTTGGCCGTAATGACATTGGTGTTCAAGAAACTGCCACTGTTGTCAGTCAGATAGAGGCCGCCGCCTTTGTGCGCCTGGTTGAACGTCACGGTGTTCGCCGTACTGGTCAGCGGATTGCCGGAGGCATAGACTCCCCCGCCAGCCGAGTAAACGTTATGCGTGACGCGATTGGAGCGAATTACATTCGTTGCCAGTGTCGCGCTGCTGTATTGCATGTAGACCCCGCCGCCGTAGTAAGCGGCTGTATTGCCCTTGATAAGATTGTCGGCAAGCGTTGCATGGCTAATATACAGATGCACTCCACCGCCGCTGTTACCATAGTTGGATTCAATAACATTATCATCCAACCGGGCCGGGCTGGAACGCAAATATACACCTCCGCCACTGCTCCAGGCAGTATTGGTGATGATATGGTTGCCTGTCAGCACCGCCGCACTGGTATCGAGCGCCACGCCCCCGCCAAAGGCCTGCGCGGTATTGGAAATGACCGTGTTTTGCACGAGCGTTGCCCGACTGTTATACACAAACACCCCGCCGCCATGCCCGGCCCAGTTGCGGTAAATCTTGTTCTGGCTCAGAATGGCCCTGGTTGAAGCGATATACAACCCGCCGCCCACGTCGCTGGGGGCCAACGAACTGTTTCCTCCCAATCCGGCGGCGTTTCCACCCGTGATATGCAAGCCAGCCAAAGTCGGCGTGATATTGCCGGTAAGGTAAAAAACTCGTCCCTGGTATTGAGCATCCAGAATTGTGGGTTGCGTTAAGGGGTAGGGAATCATCCAATTGGTGGTGGTATACCCCCCCTGAAGCGTCACCGTTTTACTGAGGTACACCAACTGCGTGATGCCGCTGCGTGCACTGACGCCGGTATACCATCCAGTGGCTATTTTAATCACTGCACCTGTGTCAGCAGCGTCTACGGCGCTTTGGATCGAAGTGTACGGACAACCAGACAAACAGACTTGCAATTCTGCTTGTGGGGCAGCCGCTGTACGGTTATTCGATAATAAAACAGTCAATTCGAAGATCCCACTCCATGCCAAAACCAGACTAAGCGATCCCCATCCCCATCGTATCAAGGTTGATTTTCTACTATCCATCATGTCCCTTTTTTTCCCTACCTCTAACCTGGTGGGTTACCCAAAAAGCTGCCGTAGGGTTGTAGGAGCGAAAGCCGATGCTAACTTTCGGGTAATTTCTCTCGTATCCGCAACGTACGCGCCGGAACTCCGGCGCTGACGGCATAAGGCGCAACGTCCTTCGTCACCACTGCACCGGCGCCGATCTGGCTGCCACGCCCGATGCGCACGCCCGGCAAAATGATCGCACCGATACCGATGTCGCAATCATCTTCAATGACTACCGGCGCGAATTCGATCTCGCTGAACAAAATAGGAACTTCGATTCCTTCTTCTTTGTGAAAGCTGGTGATAATTTTGACGTGTGGCCCAATACCGACGTTCTGTCCGATAACGATACCCCCTGCGCTGTGAAAAAAGCAACCCTGTCCGATCCAGGTATTGTCACCGATGATCATCTCGTTTTTGTGATACGCTTTGAGGGTGGTGCCATGTCCGATGTAGATGTTAGTCCCCAGGCTGATGTTTTCAGGGTGGAAGACGAGTACGCCTGGTTCAAAGATGACATTTTTCCCCAACGCCTTGAACTGTTCTGGCGTGAACTGTCCCGTACCGTGACTTTTATAGAGCGTGACCGGTCGAGGCATTTAATGTACCTGCTGTAGCAACAAATCAACGACCTTCTGCTGATCGGCGGGAGTTAACGTTTCATACAGCGGCAACGTCAGCGCCCGCGCAAAGATTGCATCACTGACTGGGAAATCGCCGGGGCGGTAGCCATAGCGCGTGCGGAAGTAGGTGGTCAATGGCATGTGCCATGTGCCGATGTTGGTTTCAATGCCCTGCACCCTGAGTTGCGCGATTATCTCGGCGCGGCGAGGGGCGACAGCCTCCGGCAACAGCACTACATAGGACTGGTAGACCGGATCGTAGCCTGGCAGTTGCGCCGGCGGCTGGAGTGCCGTACCGTGCAACAAACGTGCATACACAGCAGCGCCTTGCCGTCGCGCGGCAATGATTCGGTCAAGTTTGGTCATCTGTGTCAGCCCCAACGCGGCCTGAAATTCCGTCATCCGATAATTGAAGCCCGGCAGCACAAAATCGGGCGACTTCGCTTCCGGGTCCTGGCCATGATTGCGCAAGGCGCGCAGTTTACGCGCCAACACGGGGCTGTCGGTGGTGATGAGACCGCCTTCTCCGGTAGTGATGGCCTTGCGCGGATGGAAGCTGAAACATCCCATCGTGCCCCAACTCCCGGCTTGTTTGCCGAGGCAGGTGGCTCCCAACGCGCACGCGGCATCCTCGATCACCGGCGTCCCATAACGCGACGCGATCTCCAGAATCGCCGGCATATCGGCCATCTGTCCAAAGGTGTGGACGGGCAAGATCGCTTTAACGCGCTGCGCCGTCGTCGCGTTGGACATCAGTCGTTCCAGTGTTTGGGCCAACTGCGCCGGATCCATATTGAACGTGTCCGGGCGCACATCGACAAACACCGGCTGCGCGCCGCACAACTCGATCACATTGGCCGTAGCGACGAAGGAATAGGTGGCGACAAGGACCAGATCGCCGGGGCGCACATCCAGAGCCAGCAGCGCCAGATGTAAGGCCGCCGTGCAATTGCTCACGGCGATAACGTGCGACATTCCCAGGTAAGCCATGATCGCCTGCTCAAACGCCGCCACCCGCGGCCCTTGCACCAGATATCCGGAGCGCAACACCTCCTGCACGGCCATTACATCATCATCTTCAATGGAGGGAATCGTTAAACGAATCATGCTTGTAAATTCCTGTAGTATTCAGCCGTTCGCAGTATGCCGTCTTCCAGTTCCACTTTCGCCTCAAAGCCCAGCAATTCTTTGGCCTTGCGTACCGAGGGAACCCGCAACTCCACGTCCACGTAATCCTTACGCACAAACACTATCGGCGATTTGGATCCCAATACTCGCACGATAGTGTTCGCCAATCCATAAATCGTCACCACCGCGCGTTGGTTACCGATGTTGAACGACTCGCCGACCGCCGCCGGGTGGGTGATGGCTAACATGACACCATCTACCATATCATCCACGTAGCACCACGCGCGGATTTGCGTGCCGTCACCGTGGATTTCAAGAGGTTCGTTTTTTATTGCTCGCATCACAAACGTGCGCACGGCGCCTTCGCCTACCTGACCAGGGCCATACACATTGAAGGGCCGCACGATGGTCGCCGGCAATTTCTTCTCGCGGTAATAGGCCATCGCCAGATGCTCTTCGGCCACTTTGCCCACTGCGTAAGTCCAACGCGCCTCGCCGACCACCCCTAACACAGCTTTGTCGGTTTCGGTGGAGCGAAAGGCTTGTTGTCCGAAGATTTCGCTGGTAGAGAAACATACGACCCGATCGCAATGATCCAATTGAGCTGCCGCCTCTAGTACATTGGCGGAACCGATCATATTCACCCTTAATGTGGTCACGGGGCTTTTGATCACCGTATCAATCCCCGCAATCGCGGCGCAGTGAACGATGACGTCCGCGCCATGCATGGCATTTTGCAACTGCGCAAAATCGAGGACATTGCCTTGTACCAGGGTCAGGTTGGGGTGATCTTTGAACGTCTTATGCTTCAGCGAATCCCGCGTGAGGTTGTCAAAAATGATCACCCGGTTACGCTCAACCAGGCGCCCGGCCAGCGTTGAACCAATAAATCCGGCACCGCCGGTAATAAAAACAGTTTTTCCTTCGAGTTCCACTGATTTTTCCTCTCTAAACACGCTCGAGCGTATTCTGCAGATTTGCGTTTACGCTGAAGACGTCAGCCGCAGCGCGATCTTGTCTGCTGACTGTCCGTCTCCATACAACGGCGGGTGCGCCGTGGGCGGCGCGAAATGGCACGCCGCCATTACAATACGCTCTGTTTCCGCCCCCGCCAACACATTCCACCCCGCCTGCACCGTCTCCACCCACTCCGTCTCGTCGCGCAGGGTCACGCACGGCACGCCAAGCCAGTACGCTTCTTTCTGGATGCCGCCGGAATCGGTCAGGATCATCCGCGCGGCCTGCTCCAGGCGCACCATATCCAGGTAGCCCACCGGGGCGATGGATTTTGGATTTTGGATTTTGGATTTTAGATTGAGGGCCTCGATGCGGGCGCGAGTGCGGGGGTGGACGGGGAAAACGATAGGTTCGTCGAGCGCGGCGAAGGCGTCGAGGATAGCACGCAGGCGGACCGGATCATCGGTGTTTTCGGCGCGATGGACGGTCGCCAGCAGAAAGCCTTTTTCAGTCAGGCCCAGGCGTTGCAGGATGTCGGAATGTGTCGCAGCGCGCTCTGCGGCATACGCCAGCGCGTCGGCCATCACGTCGCCGACCAGATAGACGCCGCGAGTGATCCCCTCGTGCACGAGATTGTCCACGGCGGTCTGGCTGGGACAAAAGAGCAAGTCCGCGATGTGATCTGTGAGCACGCGGTTGACCTCTTCCGGCATCGCGCGGTTGAACGAGCGCAACCCCGCCTCCACGTGCGCCACGGGGATGTGCAATTTGGCCGCCGCCAGCGCCCCCGCCAGCGTCGAATTCGTGTCGCCGTACACCAGCGTCCAATCCGGCTTTTCGGCCAGCAACACCTGCTCAATACCCGCCAGCATCGCTCCGGTTTGCGCCCCGTGCGGAGCGGAGCCAACACCCAGGTTCACATCCGGCTGCGGCAAACCCAGTTCGGCGAAGAACACCGCCGACATGTTGTCGTCGTAGTGCTGACCGGTATGGACCAGTACTTCCGTGTGCATCTGGCGTAAAATCCGGCTCACCGGCGCAGCCTTGATAAACTGCGGACGCGCACCTACAATCGTGACAATTTTCATCAAGGGTCAATCCCCCGCTTCGCTCGCCAGGGTGAGCAGAAAGGCGACATAATCATCCAGGTCTTGTTGAATGAGGGGCAACACCCTTTCATACACCGATTTCAGGTAGTCCAAACGCCCCCAATCATAATTGAAGTCATAATAATACCTGCGGAAATGGCGGAAGCGGCGCAATTCATCCAGCAAAGCGTAAGTTTCTGGCGACAACACGGCTTTGCGAACGCCCGGTATCTCCACCCGCATTTTGTGTAATAACTCTTTGTGCCATTCGCGCGCATCCAAATGGTTCTCGAACACTCTGGCAATGCGAAATAAGATCGTCTCAATGCAAGTATACGTGTTCGTGAGAATTTCGGCTAACATGACGGCATCCCGCAATTCGCGCTTTTGTTCGTCTATAAAGGCGGGGTGATAAGCAACATACATCTGTTGGATGGTATTGAGCGCCACTTTACCTTCCCGAATCTCTCCGATAAGCAATAACAATTCAGTTCTTGGCATAGACGACCTTTCCTTTCGCCCTAATCACTTTTTGAAAGGCCGGCTGAATTTCTTCCCAGCGGATTAAATCTAAAGAAAACTCAGTCATCACTTCGGCATCGGCTAACAATCGTAGAAACAAAACGGGCTCAACACCGGCAACAGCTAAGTCAATGTCGGATGCCTCGGAAAAATGCTCCGGTTCGAGAACAGATCCCCATTGAATGATGTATTGCGGATCATAACGACGAATAATCATCTCTATGATCTTTTGCGCATCTTCCTGGGCTTGTTGCCATAGCGCGAGACGCTTGGCCTGCAAAGCCATGTGCTTTTCCTGCAAATAGGCCCGGCTGGCTGCGTAATCGAAATCATCTTCGACCGGTTGCCCGTTGCCGGAGGCTCTATGGTTCATCAACTGTTTCCTCATCCGCGTCTACCAGATACTCTCACCTACACCGCGATAAATCCAGCCCACAGCCTGGGGAAACACGCGTCGTCCATCCACCAACACCGGCGCGCGCAGCGCCGCTTTGAGCGCCGCCAGATCGAGCGTTTTGTATTCGCTGTGCGCTACCATCACCACCACCGCAGCGCACCCTTCCGCCAGCGCATAGACATCGCCCTGATACCCCACCACATACGGATCGTGGATCACCACCTCCGCGCCGCGTTCGCGCAAGGCCGCTACCAACACTTCGCTCGGACTGTTGCGCGTATCGTCGGAATCTTCGAGATAGGCGTAGCCGAGCACCAGGACGCGCGCGCCTTCCAACGGCCTGCCGGCCTCGCGCAGCGCATCTTCGAGCAAGGCGACGATGTGCAACGGCATTCCATCGTTCACTGCGCGCGCCGCTGCGATGAGACGGATAGGCACGCCCGTTTGTTGCGCCTGATATGCCAACAGCCACGGGTCTTTGGGGATACAATGCCCGCCTACTCCCGCACCTGGCATTAACATATTCCGCCCTGGTGATTTGTTGACCAGCTCGCGCACTTTCCACACATCCCCACCCACGGCCTCACAAATGAGCGCCACCTCGTTGGCGAACGCAATGTTCACGTCGCGGTAGGCGTTCTCCGCCGTCTTGACCAGTTCCGCCGTCACGCAATCCGT
>JAIOAS010000108.1 GCA_019873725.1 Chloroflexota bacterium
CGGGCCGGTGAGCATCCCCTTGACCGGCTTCTGCGTGTACGACTGCGCCACGCGGAACTCGCGCACGGTCATCGGCTGCGGGCGGCTGACGTCGGCGTAGATGATCGGCGGACGCACGTAGCGACTGCCGAAGCTCTGCACCCACCCGTTCTGTGTGAAGGCGAAGCCCGTCATCTTCTGCGCGAAGTACTCGACCATGTCGGTACGCTCGGATTCGCCATGCACGAGCATATCCAGCCCCAGGCCGTCCTGCACGCCGATTGTGTAGCCGATGAAAGCGTCAATCCCGGCTTCGTATTCGGCCTGGCTGATCTCGCCCTTGTTGAAGCGCGCGCGCAGGCGACGCACCTCCGGCGTCTGCGGGAACGAGCCAATCGTCGTGGTGGGGAACGGCGGCAACTGCACTTGCAACGGACGGCGCTCGGCGTAGGGCAACGCGCGGGTGAAGTCTGAAGGTTGCAGCGCGTCGAGCCGCGCTTGCACGGCGGCATCGGTAGGCGCGAAGGCGCGGAAAGCATCCCATGCCGCGTCAATGTCGGCGGTTTTGCCGGCTGCCAATAGCCGCAACTCGGCGAGCTTCTCTTCGGCGAAGGCGAGCACGCCGCGCAGCGCGTCGGGCAGCGCCTTCTCGCGGGCGGCGGTGTACGGGACAAACTGCAACGACGACGACGCGCCGATGCGCATCTGTGGCGCATAGCCGCGCAGTGTCGCCAAAAGCGCCAGTGTTTCGGCGGGACGGACACGCCACACGCTGCGCGCATCCACCACGCCCGCGCCGAGCGTCTTCTCTTGCGGCCACCCGTGCGTCTGAAGCAGCGCCAGGTTGTTGCCGCGCGTGAAGTCGAGCGAAATCACGTCCACGGGCAGTGCGACAATCCAGGGGTAATTCTGGCCCACATCGTCGAAATAGGTCACCAGGTTGAGCGATAGTCCGGCTTCCGCCAGCGTGGTGTAAGTCGTCTCGACATCGTCGCGCAATCCGGCGGCATCGCCGAGTACAAGCGCCGGTTCGTGCATCTGCACTTCGGTCACGCCCAAGGCTTTAAGGTCATCGAGCAGTTGGCGATAGAGCGGCAACAGCGCGGATAGCATGTCGCCAAAATCGACGGACAGCCGCGCCAGCCGCAGCAGCGTCACCGGGCCGAGGACAATCGGCACGACGCGGGCACCCAACACGGCTTGCGCCGCGCGGATAAGCGCCAGGAAGTCGTCGAAGTTCGCCTGCGGCGTGATACTGGCGTCAATCTCCGGGGCGAGATAGTGGTAGTTTGTATCGAACCATTTGGTCATATCGAGCGCCGGGACGCCGGGGACACCGCGCGCCATCGCAAAGTAACGCTCCAGGCCGTCCAAAGCGCGGAAACGTGGCGGAATCAGCCCGAAGCGCACGCTCCAATCCAACACGTGGTCGTACAGCGTCTCCATGCCCACGCCGATCAGGTCAATGCCCGCCGCCGCCTGCGCCTGCCAGCTTTCGCGCGTCACCTCGGCGAATGTCGCCAAGAGCGCGTCGCCGTCCAATGTCCCTTTCCAATACGCTTCCAACGCCCGCTTCATCTCGCGGTTCTTGCCGATGCGCGGGTATCCGAGTGTCTGTGTCCGATTCATGAGGCCCCCTTCTCACTGTAATTATACGATTCCTATCTGGTAAAATCGTGAAGGCAGTGTACATTAAGGTGGGAAGATGTCAATCGATCCTGCTCTTTATGCCAATTTGGGGATTTGTGGTAAAACTTTACAGTTAAGTAGTCAGGTAGTCGCGTAGTCGGTTAGTCGTTAGTCGGTTAGTCGCGTAGTCGTTAGTCGGTTAGTCGTTAGTCGGTTAGTTGCGTAGTCGTTAGTCGCGTAGTCGTTAGTCGGTTAGTCGTTAGTCGGTTAGTCGCGTAGTCGTTAGTCGCGTAGTCGTTAGTCGCGTAGTCGTTAGTCGCGTAGTCGTTAGTCGCGTAGTCGTTAGTCGGTTAGTCGCGTAGTCGTTAGTCGGTTAGTCGTTAGTCGCGTAGTCGTTAGTCGAATAGTTCTCTGGGCATCTGACTACGTGGCTACTTGACTACGTGACTTCGTGACTACCTGACTACTTGACTACTTGACTACCTGACTATATGACTACAAGGAGGATTTTTCATGGCACTCTCGAAGGAAGAACGGAAGGAATTACTGGCGTTGTTTGCGGATTTGCGGGTGGCGGACGTGCGCGACGGCATGGACTGGCTGATGCAGCATCATCAAGGCTCGATGATCCCCGAAATCCGCCCGCTGTGGCGCACGCGCGCGGTGGGCATCGCCCGCACGGCGCGCTATCTGCCCTACAAAGGCACCATCCCCACCATGACGCCGGATGAATATACGCAATGGTCGGGTTGGTATTACGGCAATGTCTGCACCTACCCGTGGATCGACGCCATCGAGGAAGGCGACTTCTGCGTCATCGACCAGAGCGGGGTCAACGCCGGGCTGATGGGGTCGAACAACACAATGGATGGCATCCTCAAAGGCGCGGTGGGCTACGTGAGCAATGGCGGCGTCCGCGACACCGATGAAATCATCCTGCAAAAGATTCCCTTCTGGTCCAGGATCATTTCGCAAGGCATGGTGCAAGGCCGCCTGCAATTCGACGCCTACGACGTCCCCGTGGTGGTGGGCGGCGTGCTCGTCCATCCCGGCGACATCGTCGTGGCGGATGGCGATGGCGTCATCGTCGTGCCGCAGGCGCTCGCCAGAGATGTTTCGATCTACGCCCACCGGGAATTGCGCAACGACAAAATCTCACGGCGGCAGAAGTACGAGGCGCTGGGGCTGGAATTGGACGAGACGGTACGCTGATAAGTAGACCGCAGACGGTAGACAGTAGACAGGGGCAGAGAACCCCCGTCTACTGTCTACTGTCTACCGTCTACCGAAAGGGAATCCTTTGACAACAACGAGTCTTCCGAAAAACTACCGCCGGAACTTCTGGAGCCTGGCGACGGACTTCGCCTTTTTCGGCATCGCGATGGCGTTTTTCAGCCCGACGACGATCATCCCCAGTTTTCTGACCGAGCTAGGGGCGTCGAGCGCGATCATCGGGCTGATGACCACATTGCAACGCGCGTGCTGGCTATTGCCGCAGTTGATCGCGGCGCGCTATATGGCGAACAAACCGTACAAGAAGCCGGCCGTGCTGTGGGCCGCCGGGATCGGACGTTCGATGTTGCTCTTTCTGGCCGGATTGGTCTGGGCGACGGGCGCGCGCCCGCCGGGATTGATCATTGTGCTCGTCGCCCTCATCACCTCTGCCTTCTGGATCAGCGACGGCTTTGGCAGCCTCTCGTGGTTTGACTTGTTCAGCAAAACCATCCCTGCCGGACGGCGCGGGCGGCTCATCAGCGTGGGCCAGGTTGCGTCGGGCGTTTTGAGCTTCCTGGCAGGCTTCGTCGTCGAGTGGATTCTGAGCGACCGTGGCTTGCCCTATCCCAACAACTACGCCGCGATGTTCCTGATCGCATTTGGGATGCTGGCCGTATCGTACATCGCCATCGCGCGCCTGATCGAACCGCCCGGCGTGACGTCCGGTGACACCCCCAGTTGGCGTGAGTATCTGCCGCAACTGTGGCGCATCCTCAAAACCGACCACACCTTTCGCAACTACATCATCGCCCGGCAACTGTTCAACCTGAGCAACCTGGCCGGCCCGTTCTTTATGACCTACGCGCTGGACGTGCTCTATCTGCCGTCGCAGGTCGCCGGGCGCTACACCTCGATCGGCGTGGTGGGCAGCATCCTGGCAGCGGTCTTCTTCGGCTGGCTCAACGAAAAGCGCGGCACCAAACGCACGCTGCTTTACAGCACCGGCGTGACGACGCTTATTCCCGTTCTGGCGCTGGCGATTCCCAGGCTGTTCAGCGGAACAGCCTTAAGCTGGGCTTACGGACTGGTGTTCTTCGCCAGCAACGCCTCGATGAGCAGCTTTATGCCCGGCTGGACAGCCTACGTGCTCGAACTTGCGCCAGAAGCCGAGCGCCCGGCCTATGTCGGCCTGAACAACACCATCAACGGCGTCTCCACGCTCTTCGCCACCTTCGGCGGATTGATTTTGCAGTGGTCGGGCAACAACTACAGTCTGCTCTTCACCATCACTGCCCTGGGCACGCTCACCGCGCTGCCGTTGAGCTGGCACATCCCCGATCCGCGTGAGCAGGTCAGGGCGTGAACCCCTCCCCTTGAATCTTCGCCGTTTTACGCTACTATAAAGGTATCCCAGGTCAATATGGCCTCAGGAGGTACACGATGAGTGAGAGCCTAGCGATACAAGCGAATACGGTTTTGACGCTGCTGCGCCGGTTGCCGCCGCGCGAGCGCTTGCGCGTGATCGCACAAGCCTTGCCGGAGACCGAGCGTGAGATGAACTCGGCTACATCACGCGAAGTATATGATAACGCGCAAAGTGCTGCTGAAACCCAATTCAAACAAACATTATTGGAAATGGGTTTACTGACGGAAATCAAAGACCCTACATTGTATCCGATGTCAACTGAACGTATAGCCCCAGTCACAGTTGAAGGCACGCCTCTTTCAGAAATGATCGTCGCAGAGCGCCGATGACGATGGCTGCCTACTATTTGGATACCAGCGCATTGGTCAAACGCTATGCCCGTGAACGAGGCACAGCCTGGATCACGGCTTTGACAACCCCAGATCAGGCCCACGATCTTTACACGGTGCGTCTTACCGGGCCAGAAATGATTTCCGCACTCTTTCGCAAGATACGCACAGGTGAATTGTCACGCGCCACTGCGCTTCGTCTGGCTCAAGATTTCAAAGACGATTGGAAATGGCAATATCAAGTCCTGGAAATCAATGCACGGCTCAGTGATCGCGCCATGGAATTAGCCGAAAAATACAGCTTACGCGGCTACGATGCGGTGCATCTGGCGACGGCGCTGTTACTTCATGAAACACGACGCGCGAATCATCTGACCGATATGATCTTCCTGGCGGCAGATGACGATCTGTTGCAGGCTGCCAAAGCGGAAGGACTCAGCACAGATAACCCCAATCACTATGCATAACTGACCGCCGGATAAGCTGATGATCATCACCGTAACCCCCAACCCCGTCCTGGACCACACGTTAACCGTACCGCACATCGCCTTTGATAGCGTGACGCGGGCCACAGCCTCGCGCGTGGACTGGGGCGGCAAAGGCTTCAACGTCTCACGCGTGCTGCTGGCGCTCGGCGTGCAGAGCACAGTGCTCGGCTTCGTCGGCGGCGCGACGGGGCAACGCCTGGCGGCGGGGCTGGCTGCGCTTGGTCTCCCCACCGACTTCGTGACCATCGCCGGCGAGACGCGCACCAACGTCGTCATCGCCGAGGCGGACAGCGGGCGTTACGTCAAGGTGAACGAGGCCGGGCCGACGGTGCAACCGGAGGAAATCGCGCAATTCCTGGACAAAGTCCGGCAGCGCGCTGTGCCCGGCGACACGTGGGCGCTCTGCGGCAGCCTGCCGCCTGGCGTCCCGGACGACTTCTACGCCCAACTCATCGAGATTCTAAAGCCGCGCGGCGTGCGGGTGCTGTTGGATACGAGCGGGCCGGCATTGCGCCTGGGCTGCGAAGCGCGGCCGTTCCTCGTCAAGCCCAACGCGGAAGAAGCCGCAACGTTTGCCGGACATCCCGTGGATACGCCCGGCACTGCGCGCAATGCCGCGAATGTCTTTCTGGAACGAGGCGTCACGCAGGTCGCGCTCTCGCTCGGTGCAGCGGGGTTGCTGCTGACGACGCGCGAGGCGACCGCCATCGCCATCCCGCCCGACGTGCCGGTCAAGAACGTCACCGGTGCGGGCGACGCGCTGCTCGCCGGCCTGGCCTATGCGCTGGAACGCGGTCTGCCCCTCCCCGAACAAGCCCGCTGGGGCGTCGCCGCCGGGACGGCTTCAGCGATGCATGAAGGCGTGAGTATTGTGACGCGCGAGAGCGTCGAGCACGTTTATACAGAAACAAGCGTTGAAATAGCTTCGTAAAGCGTGAAACGTAAAACGTAATGCGTAATTGTCTTACGTTTTGCGCTTTACGTTTCACGTTTTACGTTTTACGTTTTACGGCTCTAATGTAACACGAGATTACAAAGTGCAATCCGGACAATAAGGAGAGGAACAATGTCTGACAAAATTCGTTGGGGCATTTTATCCACGGCGCGGATCAATCGCTCGCTGATCCCACCGATTCGTCAATCGGAGCGCAGCGAGCTGGTCGCTGTCGCCAGCCGCAATCTGGACAAGGCGCAGGCTTACGCCAGGGAGTGGGACATCCCCACCGCATACGGCAGCTACGAGGCGCTGCTCGCCGACCCCGGTATCGACGCCGTCTACATCTCGCTGCCCAACACTATGCACTGCGAGTGGACGGTGAAGGCCGCCGAAGCCGGAAAGCACGTGCTGTGCGAAAAACCGCTCGTGCCCACCCTCGCCGAACTCGACCAGATCGAGGCTGCGGCAAAGACCAACAATGTTACCGTGTTCGAGGCGTTCATGTACCTGCACCATCCACAGACGCGCACCGTGCAAGCGTTGATACGCGAGGGCAAAGTGGGCCAGGTACAGCTTATCACCAGTTGGTTCAGCTTCTACCTGCCGCCGGAGCAATCCACGAACATCCGCCTGAGGCCGGAACTGGCGGGCGGGTCGCTGTGGGACGTGGGTGTGTATCCCAATAGCATGGTGATTGCGATGCTTGGCGCAGCGCCCGTCGAAGTGTGGGCGCAGCAGACCATCGGCGAGACCGGCGTCGAGGTCACGCTGCTCGGGCAGATGCGGTTTTCAGGCGGCCCGGTCGCGCAGATCGCGTCCAGCTTCCGTATGCCGTTCCGCTGGGGGACGGAGATCATCGGCGACGCCGGCATCCTCACCATCCCCAGCCCCTGGAAGCCCGGCGCGGACGGCAAAGATACGCACGTGACTTTCACGCCGCGCGACGGCGATCCGGAGACGCTCACTTTCCCCGCCGTCGATCCTTACTTGTGCGAGGTCCAGGCGATGGAAGCCTGCATCCTCGACGGCGCCGAACCGGTCGTCCCGCTGAGCATGAGCCGCGATTTCTTGCGTAGTGTGCTGGCGCTGTATGCGTCGGCGGAGTCGGGAAAACCCACATCATTGTGAGCTGGAGAATAAGAATCGTGGCAACTATTCTGCAAAATAGCAGTATACTTGTCATAGAGGTGAATTATTATGGAAACGCTCACCATTACAATGCCGGACAATCATATAGGACGGTTAAAAGAATTAGCTTTAGACTTCAATGTTACGATGGAAGAGCTGATACGCCTGAGCATCGAGAGCCTACTCTTGCAACCTGAGATATCGCTTCAGCAAGCGATGGATTACGTCCTTGATAAGAACCGCGATCTCTATCGCCGACTTGCCTGATGCGCTATCTCACGCTCAACGAAGTCCTGTTTCTACACCCATCGCTGAACAGGAACAAATAATCTTGGATGTAGCGGCGGGGCGGGCAAACCGCGAAGCTTTCACTCACTGGCTCTCGACACACATAGTAGAACTGACCTGATCACCTGATGACTACAAATACTGAGGAGGCAAGATGCAGGAGGCAAGATTTTGTCCAGCCTCCTGCATCCTGCTTCTTGCTTCATTCGCACCTCACAGGAACGCCGTTCTGCGCCGCCGATGCCTTGATCGCGTCGTAGAGGCGCGCCATGCGCAGACCCACTTCCGGCGGGCTTGGATTGGGGAAGTCGCCGTTGCGCACGGCGAGGAACTGCTCCCACGCCCCCAGGGACGGCGGCACTTCTACCGGCGTCAGCGCGTCCTCGCCCTGGCGCTGCACTTCGAGGAACGCACCCCACGCGCCGGTGCGCAGGATTGCGTCGGTGCAGAAGACGCGAATATCTGACGCACACGAACGCACCGTCTCCCCGCAGCCGTGCAGCGTGACGAGCGCGCCGGAGGCCAGCCGTCCGATGACGACGGCAAGCGTCTCCACGGGACGCCCGTAATTGTCGGTCCACGCCGCCACCTCGACGAATGCTTCGCCCGCCAGGTCGGCGACGGTGTTGAGTAGGTGCGCGCCCGTGTCGAACATAAAGCCGCCGCCGGCAATCTCCGGGACCTGCCGCCACTTGCCCGCCGTGCCCGGCCCCCACCGCTGCCAGATCGTCCCGCTGATGCTGAGCAGCTTGCCCAACTCGCCGGAACGCAATAACTTCACCGCCGCGCGGATTTCCGGCGAGAGGCTGCCGTTGAACGCCACCACGAGCAGACGGCCGGTACGGTCGCGCGTCTCGATGAGGCTCAGCGCCTCGGCCGCGTTCATCACCATGGGCTTTTCGAGCAACACGTCCACCCCGGCTTCCAGGCACGCCTTGGCCTGGTCGTGATGATAGACGTGCGGCGTGATGATGAAGGCTGCGTCGAGCGCATACGTCGCCAGCAGCCTGTCCAAATCCGGCTCATTGGGTGGAACGGGCAGGCCGTTGAGCGTGAAAATCTCCGCCGTTGCCGCCAGCGCCTCCGGCGACGGTTCGCAAAGCGCCACAATTTCGGTGGTGTCGCTTTGCAGCAGGATGTTGCGCAGGTGATGCCGCGCCATATTACCGCAACCGATCATAGCTATACGGACTTTTTGTGTCATTGAAAACCTCCAAAATCAGGATAACACACCTGACAGGTTTCAGAAAACCTGTCAGGTGTGAGAAATCGCATCCACAAAATACAATAGGTCGCGGCGCAAGGCCGCCAGGGCCGCGTCCCACATCGCCGGGACGTCGATCAGGTAGACTTCGGCGGCGAGGACGCGCCCACGGTGCAACGCTGGCTCGTCAAGGACATCGGCGAGGCGGTCGTAGCGCTGCTCGTAGCCGATGAAGGCGTGCGTGCGGTAAGTTTTCTGTTGACTGCGACCGTCGGCGTCAATCAACGTGTAAGTCAGCGGATCGCCAAACAGATACGGCGGCGCGACCAATTCCTCCATCGCGTGGAACGAAGTATTGGGATGCAGACCACAGCCAAGCATTAGCAGTTGTCCGTCCACGTCGTGCAGCTTATGGAACGGTGAGTGCGGGCCGCAGGGCGTGTCGTCCAGGGGATGATCGTCCAGCAGCGCGCTCGTCCGGGGGCCGACGGCGCAGACAGAGTGGGTGGGATGCACACTGCGGCGCGTCCCCGGTCGCGTGCGGAAATACTCCGGGATCGCGCCCACGTTGGATGGCGTGTGGCGCACGTCGAAGATGGGCGAGCAGCGAGTGACGTGTTCGTAGCTCAACGCGGGCATCAAGAGCGTACCCTCTGGGCCAAGCGCCGCGAGTAATCCCTGGATGACGGTTTCCGGGCCGCCTTCGACATAGCCGAGCGCCCGCAGTGAGCTGTGGACGAGCAGCACCCCGCCTTCGCGCACGCCGAGGTCGCGCAAGTCTCGCACAATGTGGTTCACTTGGGATATGGTCATAGGTTGATGATCTCCAGAATACAAGGGTGCAACGCCAGACTCGCACCAACGACAGCGTAACTGCGGGCGTAGGTGTCCGCAGCGAGGGCGAAGTGCAGCGGCGCGCCGGACGTATCCGTCAGAACGCCGCCGGCCTCGCGCAGCAACAGCCAGGCCGGGGCAATGTCCCAGATTTTGGTGTTTTGGTTGACAACCGCACCCAGGCGACCGTCCACAGTATAACAGAAATCCAGCAAGCTGTTGGTCGTCCGAACATTGCGCACACCGTTAACCAGGCGCGTCAGCGTCTCGGCCTCGCGGCGGGTTTTGGTGATGTCGGCGGAGGCATCCATCCCGTAGGCGCAAAGGACGTTGCGCGGATCAGTCTCGGCGGTGACGCGCACCGGCGACCCGTTGCGTGTGACGCCCTGCCCCGCCTCGCCCACGTAGAGCGTATCGTCGCAGGGCAGGTACATCGCGCCAAGCACAGGGACAGCGCCTTCCAGCAACGCGACCAAGACACCGAACCAGGGCAGGCCGGCCGCGAAGTTCGACGTGCCGTCCAGCGGGTCAATGACCCAGGTGAAGCCCGCGCCCCTGTCCACAAAACCGCGCTCTTCGGCGATGAGATTGTGATCGGGATAAGCGCGCTCAATCACAGCCACAATCGCTGCCTCGGACGCAAAATCCGCCGCGGTGACGACGCTGCTGTGATCCTCCTTTTGTCGCACACCGGTCACGTGGCCGAAGTGTTCCCGCAACACATGCCCGCTGGCCAGAGTGGATTCAATCATCGTATCCCGCAATGACAACATCGGTACCTCACAAGAAATGAAGGCCATTTCAAACCTGACAGGTCTTCTGAGACCTGTCAGGTTTGAAACTCCTGCCAGCACCGGTACAGCGCCCGGGGGACGTGGAAGCAGCCTTTCCACTTGCCGCCTTTGAGGGGCAACAGCACCTCGCCCCGCCGGTTGAGGTAGCCGTACCATTCGCCGTATTCGGGATCGGGGAAGTGCGCCCAGGCGTAAGCGTGAACTTTCTCGTACCAGGCCCACACGTCGGCGCGGCGGGTTTCGTGGTAGGCCATCGCCAGCGCGACGAGCGCCTCCAAATGCACCCACCACAACTTCTGATCCCACTCCAACTGCTGCGGCGGATGTCCCTGCGCGTCCATAAAGTAAAAAATCCCGCCGTATTCCTTATCCCACCCAAACTCCAAAATCCGCAGTATCGTCTCCACTGCCCGTTCAATCAACGCCTGCGCCCCCTGTCTACCGTCTACCGTTTGCCGTCTACCAATATCCATGATGAACCACATCGCCTCCAGCCCGTGCCCCGGATTGAGCAATCGCCCCTCGAAGCTGTCCACGTGACTGCCGTCTGGCGCAACATTCTCAAAGATCAAGCCGGTTTCGGCGTCGAGGAACACGTCCATCACCTCGTGGACGCACGTGTCAATCGTGCGCGTCACCTCGTCGGGCGGGAGCAAGGCTTCCAGTTCCAGGGTGAGATTGCAGAGGATCATCGGCAGCGCGAAGCCCTTGAGCGGGCGTGTGCCGGGCACGAGTTTATTGTACGCACCTTTGGGATTGGCCTGGCGGCGCAGGATGTTGCGATATGTGCGCAGCGCCAGGTCGGCGTCGGCCTGGTCGCCCGTCGCCAGCGCCAGTTGCCCGAACGCCATCGCTGCGAAGCAGTCCG
Organism: Chloroflexota bacterium; assembly: GCA_019873725.1. Classification (GTDB taxonomy): domain Bacteria; phylum Chloroflexota; class Anaerolineae; order B4-G1; family SLSP01; genus DSWT01. The sequence continues at coordinate 11,120 of JAIOAS010000108.1, forward strand.
AGAAGATGTTGTAGGGCTGCACCAGCGGATTTCCGGCGCGGTCGAGGGAAAAGTACCAGTTGCCGGCGGCGTCCACCCCATGGGCACGCAAGAAGTCCGCGCCGTGACGCGCGATCTCCAACCATGCAGGTCGTCTTTCCAGCCGGTTGTAGAGCATCGCAAACGTCCACACCTGCCGCGCTTGCAGCCAGACGAACTTGTCGGTGTCGAAGACGCTGCCATCCCGTTCCAGACAGGTGAAGTAGCCGCCGTACTCGCGGTCAATGGAGTGATGCTCCCAAAACGGGATAACATCGTTAAGCAAAGCCGTGCGATACAGTTGTGCATATTCTTGGATATGCATACTCAATCTCCGCGCAAACGTCAGAATGTTGAAACGTTCAAGCCAAAATGCTCGCAATACCGCCGGTACAAATGCCCTGCCTGCAGATAGCACGAATTGGGACTCATAAAATGGCTGAACTCAAACGTGATCGCCTTCTCCACGCCGACCTGCGCGGCGGCTTGCAATTTGAGCAGCAGTTTCTCCCACTTGATCGGCAGGAATTTGATCGGCATGTCGCGGTCGAAGGTCTCACTGTTCGTCCAACAACGCAGGCCGTGACGGTCGGCCAGCTCTTTGTTGATCGCCAGGTAGGTCGGCAGCTCGTGGAAGTCCACGTGCCCATCCTGAAAGGCGACGATATCCACTGCGCCGCTGATGCCGGCCATGATCTCACCCCACTCGCGGGCGTGCTCTTCGGGGGTAATGCCCTGCGCCCTGCTTACGTCCGCGTCGAACGCCCACACCGCCTTGATCCCGTCCATCCACGGGGAAATCAGCACCGGCAGGTCGGCCAGCGATTTGCAGTGCCGCCCCATCTCCGCGTAGATTTCGATGATGCCCTTGACGCGGCGGCTCACTTCCTGCGTGAGATACCAGCCCTTGAAGGCCGGCTTGTGACCGTAGCGCGCCCACACTTCATCCACCACGGCCTTGTTGAGGTCCACTTCCTTCTGGAACTCGCCGGCGTGCCAGTAGCGCCCGGAGTCATACGTCCCGAAGTAAAACGCCATGCCGTACTCTTCCGCCAAATCGAGAAACATCTCCACCAAATCCACCGGCGGCATGAAGCACCCCTCGCGCGTGTGGAGGACGTCTGACGGGTACGTCATCCAGTGCTTGTGCCCGCTGCGGATGAGGATGACTGTGTCAATGCCGATCGCCCGCATCGCCGCAAAGTCGCGCGCCCACTCATCCCGCCCCCAGTTTTGGTGCGGGATGTCGTGACTGATTTCGTCAAGGAAAGTGCCTGTCAGTCGCATATTGAACTCCTTGTGAGGGGTAAAAGGTAATGAGTAATGCGTAATGCGTAATGAGTAATGAGTAATGCGTAATGCGTAATGAGCAATACGTAATGAGTGACGTCTCACTCTTCACTCTTTACTTTTTACTTTTTACTCTTCACTCATTTCTCTTTTCCAATTTCTTGAACACATCTCGGAAAATTGGATCGCGGTTGACGTGATACACGGTACGGATGAGGTGGCGGGTGTTGTCGAAGCTCCACGTGCCCTGGTCGGTGACGATGGGGCTGTGCACGAGACAGCTCGGCGTCCAGGAAGCATCCAGCAGGTACGAAATCGCTGCGATGTCCCAGATCACCTTCGACCAGCCGAAATGGTCGACGTGGTAGCCCTTGACGGTCTCCGCCAGGTAATCGCCAATCGCGCCCTGCCCGGCGACGTAGCGTTCGATTTCGGGAATCGTGGTGTGCAGGTGCGAGACAACGCCCATCACCGGAAGCTGCACCAGCGGGACGCCGCAATCGAAGATCACGCGCGCCGCCTGCACGTCCTGCCACAGGTTGAATTCGCGCGTGTCGGGCCAGTGGAAGGCGTGCCCGCCGAGCCACACGACGACGATGCGGTGGATGATCTCCGGCTCCAGCAGAATGGCGGAGGCAACATTGGTAATCGCGCCGATAGCGACGACGTAGAGCGGATCGTCCTGTGGGCTACGTGCCATCGTCTTGGCAATGAGGTCGCGGGCGGCATCGCTCTCCACGGGATGATCCCAGTCGGGCAGGTAGCGGTCGGAACCGCGAAAGACGAACCCCTCGGACGGCACATCCAGCCGCGCCAGCAAGCGCAGAATCTCCTGGTAGCTCTTCTCCATCCCGTCGGCAGGGCCGCTGGAGCGGTCGTTGAAGAACGGCGCGGCGTAGAGCACCAGCACGTCCAGCTTATCGGGCGAGAGCAGCGCCTGCACGACGGCGAACTGGTCGTCCACCTCGTTGTAGGTGTCGGTATCGAGCACCATCTGCACCTTGCCGGTGGGCGGTTGTAAGCGGATAATGCGTTCAGCTTCGGAAATCGTTGGGAATCGCATCAGAAACCTCCTATAGTCGTTAGTCGCATAGTCCTGTAGTCATTAGTCGGATAGTCGTTAGTCTCAGTAGATCCAATTTTGCTTGGTCTGGATCGCCAGATCCAGACCAGAACGGGGATCTGACGATCCCCTTGGAGCATTTTTGGATCTACTGAGTCGCGCGGCCCCTGTAGTCGCTGTCGTTAGTCGAGAAAGTACAGCGACCTGAGCACCGTCTACCATCTACTGTCTACCGGCTACCGGCGCAGCGAACAGCGGGACAATGCCATCAGGCAAGGGGTGACCATTGCCGTCGAGAACAGGCAGACGGCTGAGATCGGCGGGCAGGTACATCCCAACACGCACGTGAACGGTCTGTCCTGCCGGAAGTTCGGGCACGTCCAAGCGATGGGCATCGACGATGATGTCTCCGGCCTCCCATGCCGAGGTGGGATACCAGCCACCGCGCGGTGGACTGTCATCTTGGGCGAGCATCTCACCGGCTTCGTCGAACAGATGCACGAAGACCGTGTAATCGCGGGGCAGCGCCGCCTGCGCCTGCCAGTACAGCGTCACCGTCAGTGGCGTATTGCTTTGTAACGCGCCGGACAGGTCGTATCCCTGCAAAAGGACGCTCTCGCCCAGTGTATACTGCACCGGATACGCCGGTGTAACGACCGGTGGGGTTGTTGGAGCCACCGTCACTGCACCGACGGCCGGCGGGACGCTGGGCAGTCCTACACTGTTGAACGCCGTCAATTGAGCGCGCGAATCGTCGAGGTACAGTCCGATGAGTACCTGATACCGCTCCGGCGCGGGAACCCACGGTTCTACGGCAATACGATACACGTCACAGAACGCTGTGCCCGGCGTCCACAACGAGGTAGGATAGCGACCCAGGCCGGGATACGTGTGACGCTCTCCGGCGCGGGTGAAGTTTTGCCCGAGCAATTGCACGTAGACCGTGTAGTCCTCTGCAATCGGTGTCAGCGCCTCCCAACAGGCTTTGACGGCGAGCGTGTCGCCCGGCGTCACCCGCGCCGGTTCGATCTCGACGCCCAGCAGGCGGATGCGGTGATCGTATGCAAAATCAACAGGAGTCACCTGACCCTCTGCCTGCTGAGGGGCATAAAGCCGAGGAGGAGCAAACGCGGCCTGGATGCGCGCGCCCGGCGCAAGCGCGGCGAAGACGGCCATACCGAGCAGCAGAGCCCGGCCCAGAGCGCGCCACACGGGGCGTGCAGACTTTTGCGCGACGCCATAGGCCACCAGCAACGCCCATGCGCCGATCGCCGGGAAGAGCAAACGTCCGTGCGGCGCGGCGACCTCGCGCATCCACAACAGCAACGCCACGCCGATAGCCGCACACCAGCCGACACAGAGCAAGTAGATGCCGCCAGTCGCCTCCACAGCGTCACGTAACGCCGCGTCGGAGAGGCGCGCGCGCAGCCGGCTAAACGCGCACCATAAGCCATACACTATACACGCGCTGGCAACTAGCGTAAGCGAGACATAAACCCAATCCGGCCAGAGAATGTGTCCCCACCCATACGCGCCCCAGAACGAACGGATGAGCAAAGGCAAATCCCCCAACAACTCCGGTATTGTCCGAGGCCGTGGATGCCGCCAGAGCGTATCGAAGTGGCGGCTCGTCCCTAATGGATCGCCGTACAACCACAGATTGCGGACATACCACCAACCGCCGACGGCCAAAGCCAACGCGAGATACAGGCTCAGTGTCGCCACCAGCGTTTTTGAGGAAAGGCGCTCGCGCCAGGCCTGCCAGCACAAGGCCACGCCGATCCCCAAGAACAGCGCCAACGCGCTCGTCTTGGAGAGCGCCGCCAGCCCCACCAGCACACCGAGCACAGCGGCACGCCGCGCCGTCAACCCGCGCCGGAACACGCGCGCGGTGAGCCACAGCGTCACAGTCGCCAACGCGGCGGCGCTGCTATCGTTATTGATCACGCCGCAGATAAAGACGAACTGCGGCTGGAACGCCACCAACGCGGCGGTCAGCAGCGCGCCCTTGCGGGTCTGGAACGCTTCGTAGCCCAGGCCCCAGGCCGCAATCACCGTCAGGACGCCGAACAGGAGCGAGGTCAGCCGTGTGATATGAATGGACAGCGCCGCGCCACGCCACGGAAAGCGTTCTGCCTCCGTATGGATGAGCATATTCTTGTTGTCCAGGGCGTTGTCGAGCGATTGATAGCCAAAGTGAGGATTGTGCCACAAGCGGGTGTGCCAGTCACCGTCGTCGAAAGGGAGGCGCAGCAGCGCAGCCACCGCATAGTAGAGCGGCGGTTGCGCCACCTCCTGCCCGGCCCCGCTGGCATTGTCGTCCAGTGAGGGCAGGCCGTTGCCCTTGGTCAGCCAACGCACGTAGGCGTCATGCCAGACCTCATCGGGGGCCTCGTAGAGCGGCGTCGCCCAGTTGTAAAGCAGCGCAAGGACGAAAAACCCCAGCAGGAGCACAAACAATGGATGCGAAAAACGAAAAAAACGGTTCATGGCG
>JAIOAS010000109.1 GCA_019873725.1 Chloroflexota bacterium
CGCCGGTGAGCTTCGATGTAAACATTAGCATCCAGGCAATAGGGCATCCTTCCCCCTAGAACTCCTGCAAGGCATTAACCAATGTTTGAGGCCTGGTATTTAACAACTCGGAGGCTTCTTTGTACAAAACTGTTCCCTCTCGCACAGCTTGGGCCACTTCAGCTACAAGCAGGCGACCATTGCGAGTGCGGAAATTCCGATAAAAGTCTCCACCTGCCATCTCGCCAGTCTGACTATCGAAAAATTCACGCATTTCTTGCCTGGCCTGATCATAAATCTGCCGAAAAGTTTGCTCCTGGAGTTGCCCAATCTCGTATCCGCGAATTAGCACGACAAAGACACTCACCTGAAATTCTTGAGCGAGGCTTTGAAACGTTTCGAGATCAAGAATGCGGTTTTCCAGACGCTCTATCAGCAATGTGCCAGGAACCAATAGGTCAGCGGCAATCTGGTTACATAAACGTTCTATGGCCAACGTTTGCCGTTCAGGCAAAGCTGCTTCGGGATTAGAGATGCCACTTGTGCCTGTCCACAAATGTCCCAGTTCATGAGCAAGGGTGAAAATACGGCCCTTGACCGTGTCTTTAGCGTTCAAGAAAATGAGAGGCGCATAACGGTCAGTAAGCGCAAAGCCTCGAAATTCGTGTACAGAAAGTGCACGGTGCGTATTGCTCAAAGCGTAGCCACTTTGCAATACCATAATCCCTGCAAGCTCAGCCTGCCGAACAAGAAAACGCAAATGCTCATCCGCAGATTTAACATCTCGCGCAGTTGGAATAGGTAAAGCGAGCGTTCTTCGAATCGCTCCACTGATGACTTGTGGAGAATCGTCAACAGAGAATTCTCCAATAAAAGATAATGGCGGCTGGTTTTCTTCAATGCGCCGTTCACGAAGCCAATCACGCTTACGTAAGGCATCGTTGAGGACATCTTCTAACTCAGGGCTGTATTTCCCACGTTCAGGCATCTTCTAACTCAGGGCTGTATTTCCCACGTTCAGGTTCCGGGAGGGTGCGAAAATCAGGAATGGGAAGTACTGTCGTGGGTGGATTAGAAAGAAACAGGTAACCGAATGGTATATGCAAAACGCGCGCCAATGCTTGCGCTTGCCGAAAGGTAGGAAACTCTTGCCCTCTCTCCCATCCTTGCAAGCGTTGCGGTTTTGCGCCCAGACCGATTTTCTGCGCCAATTGTTCTTCGGTTAACTCAAGACGTCTGCGCGCCCACTGAAGAACATGCGGGTTAATTTTTGCTTGTGTCATGGCCTGACCTGCTCAGTGTCTCTTTAGTTGAAGTATAGCAGGTTTTATACCCTATGCCAACTCATACCTTAGCTTTTTCTCATGCCCAGTTTTCAACAGATCTCTTCCCCCGCCAACAACGGACGCGCATCGAATCGCCGCCCCAGAATGGCAGCGCAGAAAACGCCTGCCGCCAGCAGAGCCGCCGCCCCCGCACTGATGAAGATGACCGGCAGCCCCAGGCTATCGGAGAGCAAGCCACTGAGCGGCGTGGTAATGAGCGGCGCGAGGCCGCGCGTGGCCGCGTTCATCAGGGATTGCAGGGTAGACGTCCACGATTCAGGCGCGCGCTCGTCAATCAGGCTGACGTTCCCCACAAAGTAAAGCGCGAACCCCATGCCCTTGAGCATCGCAAAGGCCAGGATCAGCCAGGGCTGGCGCACCAATCCGAAGCCCAGGAAAGCGATGCCGACAAGGCTATAGGCCAGCGATACAGCAACCGGTTTGCCGAGTTTGCGGAAAATCACCCCACTGTACTGCATCACCGGCAACTCGGCGAGCGCCGAAAGGCCAAAGAGCGCACCGACCAGAGCCTGCCCGCTGCCGAGTCGATCCATGTAAACGCCGGAAAACGTCCCGTACATCCCTTCCGCGACGCCGACCAGCGAAACCGCCACAAGCAGCGCAATCAAGCCCTGGTCCCGACTGACATTGCGCAGGGTGGGCGCAGCCGCAGACCCAGCGACGGAGGTGCTCACCGCGTGACGATCCAGCGGGGCGCTCTCTTCCAATCCCGTCGCCGCCCACAACACGGGCAAGGTCAACACGCTCGTCACGATGAACATCGCCTGAAAGCCCCAACGTTCCCACAACGCACCGCAGACCAACGCCGCCAGGGCAAAACTCAGCGAGCCCCACAGGCGCAGCTTGCCATAGTCGATGCGGTGACGGGTCGCCATGCGCGCGATCATGCCGTCGCCGATGGACATCATCGGGCTGAACAACAACGCGCGCAACAGCGCCAAAACTAACAAAGGCGCAAACGTGCGCGCAAAGATGAAAAAGATGAGCAATGCCCCCGTCGCTCCAATGGAAATGAGCAGCATCCGCTTCTGCCAGTGCCGCCGGTCGGCCAGCAGCGAAAGCGCTGGACCGACGAACAACGTCATCAGCGGGAATGCGGTCGAGAGGATGCCGATTTGCAGGCCGCTAAGGCCCAGCCGGGCAAAATAGACGTTGAAGAACGGCATTTGCGCTCCCATCGTAGCCCACAGACTGAAGTAGTAAATTGAAGCACGCCAGTATGGACTGCGCCCGGAAGCATGTTTTATCTCTGCCATAGTTTTTCGTAGACGCGCAAAAGTTGGCGTCCGGTTCGACTCCACGAGAAATGTTTATCCGCGCGCTCGCGCAGCCGCACGCCAAGCTGCGCTGCACCTGCGGGATCGTGCAGGATCGCGCGCAACGTCTGCGCCAGTGCGTCGGCATCCCCCACAGGTGAGGCATACAGCCCCAGGTTGTTCAGATATTCGCGGCTCACGGGCGTGTCATAGACCACCACCGGCAGCGCCATCGCCATGTAGTTGAGGATTTTGCCACTTCCCTCTGTCGCCGAAATCTTGGGCGCGGCGGCCACGTCGCCGAGCGCCAGATGGGCGGGAATGTCCTCGTAGGGCATCTTGCCGGTGAAGATCACGTCCTGGTCGGTGAGACCCAGGGTGTGGGCATAATGGCGGTAGTGTTCAACTTGCGGAAAGCCCATCACCAGAAAGGAGACGGCCTCGCCCTGCGCCCGCAACGACGCCGCCGCTTGCAACAACTGCGGAACGCCCTGGTAATCGGCCAGCAAGCCCAGATAGACGACGACCTGCCGTCCCGCCGGAATGCCCAATGCTGCGCGCCGCGCCAGCCGGTCCTCCGGCGTGATGCACGTGGGATACAGAAAATCCAGGTTGACACTGTCGGGCAAAGGATAAACATGCTCCGTGCGCTTGAAAACGTCGTTGAGCAATTCCGCACTGTGCACAGTGCTGGTGATAATCGCGTCCGGCATTTCGACAATGCGCTCTTCCAGCCGGCGCCACCAATAATAGCCGATGCTGTCCTTCTTCAAAAAATGGTGATCGAGCATCTCGCCCGTCAGGCTACCCTGGAAATCGAACACCAACGGCACGCGCAGCAGTGTGGCGAGCACTTTGCCGATCAGCGCGCCTTCGTGCAAATGCCCGTGGATGAGGTGAGGCCGCCAGCGCAGCGCCGTCCACAGGGCCTTCCACGAGAGCAGTACATCGAACGCGATCTTGTGCCGCGAAGAGCCGACCTCGTAATCGGAGCGCCAGGGCGTCGGGGCGCAACGCACGATGTCCAGGCCGGGCATATCGCGCCCCAGGTAGTAGGTGACGATGCGCACCTGCATCCCCTGTGCCATGAGCGCGCGCGCCTCTTCCAGGATACGGATATGGCAGCCGTAGTCCAGGAAAAAGGACGTGGGGGCAATCATCAAGATACGACGTGATGGTGAAGGCATCCTATGTTCAGTAGCCTGGCGAAGATTGCTGTTTCCCCTGTCTGCAATCCTCGCCGGGTTTGTCCTTTCAGTAATTATCCGTTTCCTGCAATGCCGCCAACTCCAGGTCATCTCCCGGCGGCTCGTGATGGCGACGAATCAGAGCCACCGCACGCGGCGGCGCACCGGCCTGTTCTGCCAGCGCCGCGCCCCACGCAGGGTGCATCCGGCGGACGACAAATCCCCGACGCAGACCGCGCGGTTCACCTACGCTCCAACGGGCAGCCCAGCGCGGCGTGAAATGTTCTCCCAAAACGGCGATCACGCGATCCCACAGACGCGGCGGCGCCTGGATTTTACCAACATCATGGAGCAGCGCGGCGACGAGCACATCGGGATCGAGATGACCCTGAGCCTCCAACGCCCGACAGATGGCAATCCCATGATGTTGTTCGGCGCGAGGCATACGCCGAAAAAGGCCCAGCAAGGCCGGATCGAGATAACGCGCAGCATAAGCGACATCGACCGGGCGAAAAGAAGTCCAGAACGTCGTAAAAAACTGCGCGACCCGATACCGCACACGCGCCCACGTTAGCATAAGCCTACCGATCTCACTTTCATCAGGCATCACGCGGTTCTCACCTCAGAATACATTCTTACCGCAGAGAGCGCGGAGAACGCGGAGTTTTTAGGTTTCTCTCTGCGTCCACTGCGTACTCGGCGGTGAAAGAGAGGCCCACCGCGTAACTGCTATTTCACATCAAGTGAAGTCTTTTTGTCATGCTAAAGAGAGAGAGCCTTCACTTGCCCAACCAGAGAACGATTATAGCATAGTAGGAAAGAAGATGAAGTATCGCCAAACCACATCGCAGCCACGGGGAAAACCCGCCTGAGCAAGATACGGAAGAACTGACATCCTTTCAGTCGGAAGGATTGATGCTCTTCCGCATTTTGCTTGTCGCCGGATGCGCAAAAGGGTGTTATAATCCAGGCGTAATGTCTCTGTCCAGTTCAAAATCATTGTCAGCAGATTGAGCAGATGTAGCAGATTTTTACGCTTGCCAAACAAAAAATCTGCTCAATCCGCTTAATCTGCTGATAGAAAACTGTGAGTTTTTCGAGTAAAGGGATGATAGCCGCAACGACAAAACTGACCCGTGAAGAGGTAGCACACATCGCCGCCCTGGCGCACATCGCTTTGGGCGAGGCGGAGCTGGCGCTGTATCAGGAACAGCTCTCGGCGATTCTGGACCACGCCGTGCAACTGCAAGCCCTGGACACAGACGCCATTCCACCAACGGCGAGCGTGCTGCCGCTGCGCACCGTCCTGCGCGAAGATGAAACGGCGTCCACGCTGCCCGTCGCAGACGCCCTGGCGAATGCCCCCGCCGTGCGGGACAACTGTTTTGTCGTCCCGCCGGTGCGTTAATGAAAATCTGTCAACGGATTGAACGGATTCTAACGGATTTTTAGTGTAGCGATTCTGTCAACGGATTGAACGGATTCTAACGGATTTTTAGTGTAACGATTCTGTCAACGGATTGAACGGATTCTAACGGATTTTTAGCTTGCAACCTGTAACGATTTTCCGAGGATTGGCGTGAGTGATCTCTACAACCTGACGATCCACGAAGCTATGGACGCGCTGCGACGCGGCGACATCACCTCGGTCGCGCTGACGCAAGCGGTGCTGGAGCGCGTCCTCGCCGTGGATAATGACATCTGCGCTTACCTCACGCTGACGCCTGAAGCGGCGCTGGAACAGGCTGAAGCTGCCGACGCCGCGCGCGCAGCCGGCAAAGACGCGCCACTGCTCGGCATTCCCATTGCGCTCAAGGACAACATTTCCACGCAGGGTATCGAGACCACCGCCGGTTCCAAAATCCTCGACGGCTACGTGCCGCCCTTCGATGCCACGATCGTCCGTAAGCTCAAAGCGGCAGGGGCGGTCGTCCTGGGCAAGACCAACCTGGACGAATTTGCGATGGGGTCGAGCACAGAGAACTCGGCCTTTTTCCCCACGCGCAACCCGTGGGACGTGACGCGCGTGCCCGGCGGTTCCAGCGGCGGCAGCGCGGCGGCAGTCGCGGCGGGAGAGGCGTTGGCGGCGGTGGGAACGGATACCGGCGGCTCGGTGCGGCAGCCGGCGGCGCTGTGCGGTGTGGTCGGCGTGCGGCCCACCTACGGGCGCTGCTCGCGGTACGGTCTGGTCGCGTTCGCCTCGTCGCTGGATCAACCCGGCCCGCTCACCCGCGACGTGACCGATGCGGCGCTGATGCTTCAGGTGATGGCCGGCCACGATCCGCAGGACGGAACAACGCGGCCCGATCCGGTTCCCGACTACCTCGCGGCGCTGTCGCCGGATGTGAAGGGCTTGCGTATCGGCGTGCCGCGGGAGTATTTTGCCGAGGGGTTACAGCCGGCCGTCGAGCGTCTTGTCCGCGAGGCGTTACAGATGTTCGTCGAATTGGGCGCGGAACTGGTGGACATCCACCTGCCGCACACCGACTACGCGCTTTCGACGTACTATCTCGTCGCCCCGGCAGAGGCCAGCGCGAACCTGGCGCGCTTTGACGGTGTGCGCTATGGCTACCGCGCCGAGGGGCATTTCGAGACGATTGGCGACCTGTATGCACAGACGCGCGGCGCGGGCTTCGGCCCGGAGGTGCTGCGGCGCATCATGCTCGGCACGTATGCGCTCAGCGCCGGCTACTACGACGCCTACTATCTCAAGGCGCAGAAAGTGCGCACGCTCATCAAAAGTGATTTCGACGCGGCCTTTGCGGGAACCGCAGGATGCGGCGTTGACCTCATCGCCGGGCCGACCTCGCCGGTGACGGCTTTCCGTCTGGGCGAGCGTACCGCCGATCCGTTGCAGATGTACCTGGCGGACATTTTCACCCTGTCGCAGGCGCTGGCAGGCATCCCGGCAATCAGCGTTCCGTGTGGCTTCGACGCAGACGGCCTGCCGGTAGGCTTGCAGCTCGCCGCGCCCGCCTTGCAGGAAGCGCGGATGCTCCACGCGGCGTTCGCGTATGAGCAGGCAGCGGGATGGCATAAGCGACGGGCTGAGATGTTGCTGCAAAAACCCTTTGACTATACCAAATGGCAAAGCAGCCTATGGAGCGATAAAAGCATTGAAAAAATCAGCCACATGGCGATGCAAAATCGGGCTGTTATCGATAATGCTATTGGTGAGGATCTTCATTAATGTCAACGGCAGGAACATCTAAAATTAAAGAGCCTCAATTAGGCTATAACTTGGAACTTGTTACTGAGCGTATTAAAGCAAAACCGTTTATCAAGTGGGCGGGGGGTAAATGGCAACTTTTGCCTCTTTTTGCGCCTTACTTTCCGCCTTTTGAGAAAATTAACACTTACTTTGAACCATTTCTTGGCGGCGGCGCAGTTTTTTTTCATTTACAGCATCCAAATTCTTTTCTGTCTGATAGCAATGCAGATCTTGTCGAAGTCTATCAGATTGTGCAGGATGACGTCGAAAACTTAATAGAGGCGTTGACCGTTCATCAAAACGATAAAGCATACTATTATAAGATCCGTGCTCAAGACACTGCTACACTTACACCCATTGAACGCGCGGCGCGGTTTATTTTTCTAAACAAAACTTGTTACAATGGCTTGTATCGCGTCAACAGTAAAGGGCAGTTTAACGTCCCATTTGGAAACTATAGGAATCCCAAGATTTGTGATGTAGAAGGATTACGAGCCGCCAGTTTAGCGTTACAATATGCGAATATAACTACAGCCGATTTTGAAAATGTCGTTTCCCAAGCTGGTTATAGTGATTTTGTGTATTTCGATCCACCTTATCAACCGATTAGTCAAACGTCGAGTTTTACATCCTATACAACTGAAAAATTTGATGATAAAGAACAGGAACGTTTAGCTCAAGTTTATCGTGATTTAGATAAGCGTGGTTGTTATGTGATGCTTAGTAACTCAAATGCGCCATTGATAAGAGACCTTTATGCAGGATTTCGCATTAATGAGGTTCAAGCCAACCGTGCAATCAACTGTAAAGCTGATGGACGCGGTAAAATCACAGAATTGTTGATCACAAACTATTAGTCAGGAGCAATACAATGCCCACAGAAAATGACCGAGCATGGGAACGTTACATTACAACAAAAGGTTTGCAATTAGACGGTACTGTATATGAGATACAAGCCCGTGAGTTAGAAGAAATTGCTCATCGGCAACCCCGTTTACTAACTAAAATTGATACTCCTGAACAACTTCCGCGTATTTTCCGCGAGAATGGATATGCCATAATCTCAATCACCAATGGAAGCTATTGCCTTTTTAAGGGCAACTTGTTTGCATCTGTAGCATCTTGTTCAGCTACAAGCGATTTTAGTGGAATCGAGACCGCATTTCCTCTTGAATCGACTGGACGAGGGAGAGGAGAATTTGACTATCTTGATAATGCTTTTAACACCGGCATACTTTCACATTTCACACAAAACGAGAAGTTATATTTGACGATTCGTGGACGAGAGAGAACAAAACCTTTTGATTTCACAATTGGGAACTTGTCCGTGCAAGTCAATGGTGTTCAGATTGAGTCAGATGCCGGCTATGAAGGAGAACGTGATATTATTCTTGTTGAAGCCAAAATTGGGGCACGTTCTCACTTCAACATACGCCAACTTTATTATCCTTTCCGTCATTTTTCACTCCTTGTACCGAATAAGCGCATACGTTCTTTACTCTTTGAATATGATGTGCAGAAAGCAACTTATACTTTCCATGAATTTGCATTTTCTAACCCCCTCGTGTTTGATTCGATTTATGAGTTGCGTTGTTGCGCTTACATACTTACGCCTCCTACTGTCCGCCGCATTGATGAGTTGATTGACGTGCGTTTCGAGACAACCTCACAAGTTGTGCCCCAAGCCAACGATCTCAACAAAGTTCTGGAAATGCTCACGCTGATCAATCAAGGACAAAACACAGCAACTGATATAGCTGATTATTTTGTATTCGATCCCCGACAAAGCTACTATTACGGTGAAGCCGCAGAATACCTTGGATTGATCACACGTTATCGCGGTGTATTTGAGCTAACAGAACATGGCTTTGGGTTCATCTCAGCGCCATTCAAAGAACAACAAATTTACGTCGCCAAGCTCATTGTTAATTCGTGGATATTCCGTGAGCTAATTCAATGCGCGCGTCAGAAAGGCTATTTCACGGATGACGATATCGAATTGGTGATAGCCAAGGCGCAATCTCGTAATGAGAAACCCCGTTATACCAGTACCACTATACCGCGTAGACGACAGACAATTGTGGCCTGGTGTATGTGGTTAGCTGAACAAATCGGATGTCTTCAAATTGAAGGCAGGCACTATCGCTTGGCCTGAGCAGGCACTTTTTAATTTTTAAAATAAGGAGAGAGATAAACCATGAAACTCGTCATTCCGATGGCCGGTCTGGGCACGCGGATGCGCCCGCACACGTGGACGCGCCCGAAGCCGCTGTTGCCGGTGGCCGGTAAACCAATGCTCGGCCACATCCTGGAGCGTTTCCGCAATCTGCCGATCAGTGAGTACGTCTTCATCGTGGGGTGGCTCGGTGAACAGGTGGAGGCGTATCTGCGCGAGAATTACGCCATTCCGGCGCACTTTGTCGAGCAGAAAGAGCAATTGGGACAGGCACACGCTTTCTGGTTGGCGCGCGAGCACCTCACCGGCCCGGTCTTTACAATGTGGGTGGACACGCTATTCGACGATGCCGATTTCTCCGGCCTGGACGCCGAAGGGCTGGACGGCGTCATCTACACCTACGAGGTAGAGGACCCGCGCCGCTTTGGCGTCGTCGAGACCGGCGCGGATGGGTTTGCCACGCGGCTGATCGAGAAGCCCGAATCGATGGACAACAAAAATGTCCTCATCGGCCTGTACTACTTCCGCGAGGGCGAATGGCTGGCGCGCGCGTGCGAGGAACTAATGGCGCGTCACATCCAGACAAAAGGGGAGTACTACCTGGCGGACGCGATCAATCTGATGCTCGAACAGGGCGCGCGTATCCAGGCGCGGCCGACCGGCGTCTGGCAGGACACCGGCAAGCCGGAGACGACCTTCATCACGCACCGCTATCTGCTGGAAAACGGCTGCGAGAACAGCTTCGAGACGCCGCGGCCCGGTGTGACGATCATCCCGCCGGTGTACATCCACCCGCGCGCCGTCATCGAACGCTCGGTAATCGGGCCGTATGTGTCGATCGGCCAAAACGTGCAAGTGCGCGACAGCATCCTGCGCGACACGATTGTAGACGAGGGTGTGGAGATCGAGGCGGTGATGCTGGAAGAGTCGATTATTGGCCGTTGGGTACATCTCGCGGGCCATTTTCGCAAGCTAAACATCGGCGATTCGTCTGTAGAGCTATAAGCTGTCAGCGATCAGCTATCAGCCATTTGCCATTCGCCGATTTTTGATTCGCCGATTCTTGATTCTTAGTTCTTGAGGGGGAACTTGATGATGTCTGATATGTTCGTTTCTGAACTCGCCAGGAGCATTCCGCCTTCTGGCATCCGCCGCTTCTTCGACATTGCGGCAACGATGGAGGATGTGATTAGTTTAGGCATTGGGGAGCCGGATTTCGACACGCCGGCGCCGATTGTAGAGGCCGGGATCGCGGCGCTGCGCAACGGTGGAACGCACTACACGTCCAACTCTGGCCTCTTCGAGCTGCGGCAGGCTATTGCGGCGCACGTGCAAAGACTCTACGGGCTGCGTTACGATCCCGACCAGGAAGTCCTGGTGACGGTGGGGGTGTCGGAGGCGTTTTACATCGCGATGGCGGCCCTGCTGGATCCCGGCGATGAGATTATCTTCGCCGAGCCGTGTTTTGTGGCCTACGAACCGATAGCGATGATGGCCTACGGAACGCCGGTGGCCATTCCCACCACACCGGAGACGGGATTTCAAGTAACGGCGGAGATGATCGAGGCAGCAATCACGCCCAAGACGAAGGTGTTGTTTCTCGCCTCGCCCAACAACCCAACAGGGACGGTGATCAGCCGCGAGCGTCTTTCCGCCATCGCAGCTCTCGCGGAAAAGCACAACCTGGTGGTGATTTCGGATGAAATCTACGACCGGTTAGTCTACGGCGTGGAACACGTGTGCTTCGCCAGCCTGCCGGGGATGCGCGAGCGGACAATTGTGTTACAGGGCTTCTCCAAAGCCTATGCGATGACGGGGTGGCGCGTCGGCTATGTGGTGGGGCCGGAGACGTTGCTCGCGGAGATGCGCAAGTTGCACCAATACCTGATTATGTCCGCGCCGACGGTGTCACAGTGGGCGGCGTTGAAGGCGTTGGAAGTAGGCGAGCCGTTCGTCCAGGAGATGCACGCGCGCTACGCGCGCCGCCGCAAATTGGTCGTGGAGGGCCTCAACGCGATGGGCCTGGCGTGCACCGAGCCGCACGGCGCGTTCTACGCCTTCCCGTGTATCCAGAGCACCGGCCTGGACGACAACGAATTTGCCGAGCGGTTATTGCAGGAAGAACGGGTCGCCGTTGTGCCGGGACGCGCTTTCGGCGCATCCGGCGCGGGCTTCGTGCGAATGTCGTATGCAACCTCCTACGAAAAACTCGAAATCGCATTGGAACGCATTGCCAGGTTTGTTAAACGCATAAGATGAACCCTACGGAATACGAAGCCGTCATCGGTCTCGAAGTCCACGCACAGATTCACACGCGCGCGAAGATGTACTGCGCCTGCCCGGTGGTGGCGGATACGGGCGACGTGCCGCCCAACACACAGATCTGCCCGGTGTGCCTGGCGCTGCCGGGGACGTTGCCGGTCGTCAACCGGCGCGCGGTGGAATTGGGCATCATGACGGGGCTGGCGCTCGGCTGTACGATCAATCCGGTGAACGTCTTCGCGCGCAAGTCGTATTTCTATCCCGATCTGCCGAAAGGGTATCAAATCTCGCAATACGAGCTGCCGTTGGCGGTTAACGGCGCACTGGAGATCGAGACGAAAGCCGGGGTGCGGCGCATCGGCATCACGCGCGCGCATCTCGAAGAGGATACGGCGAAGCTCTACCACCAGGACGACGGATCGGCGCTGGTGGACTTCAACCGGGCCGGGGTGCCGCTGCTCGAAATTGTCAGCGAGCCGGACATGCACACGGTTGAGGAAGTGCAGGCCTACGCGACAACATTGCGCGACGTGCTGATCTACCTGGGTATCAACGCCGGCGATATGGAGAAGGGCGAGATGCGCTTCGAGGCCAACGTCAGCATCCGGCCGAAGGGAACGCCGACACTGGGGACGCGCACCGAGATCAAGAACCTCAACTCGTTTCGCGCGCTGGCTTCTAGTGTGGCGTATGAGATCGAGCGGCAGAAGGCGGTGCTGGCAAAAGGCGGGACGGTCATCCAACAGACCCTGGGCTGGGATGAGGCCAACGGAAGGACATACCCGCAACGCAGCAAAGAGCACGCGCACGACTATCGCTATTTCCCGGAGCCGGACATCCCGCCGCTGGAAATCGCGCCGGCGTGGATCGAGGCGCTACGGACGCACGTGCCCGAACTTCCGCTGATGAAAAAGCGCCGCCTGATGGCGGAGTACGGCATCCGTCCCTACGACGCGGCGCTGCTGGTGGGCGACCGGCGCGTGGCCGACTATTTCGAGGCGGCTGCCGGGATTGCGCGCGCGCAGGATGTCAGCGCACAAGACGTCGCCAACTGGGTGGGCGGGGAATTGTTCCGCATCTTGAACGCCACGGCCACTCCCATTGACGCCTGCAAGACACCGCCGGAGCGCCTGGCGGCGCTGCTCGCGCTCGTGCAGCAGGGAACAGTCAGCGTGACCGCGGCGAAGACGGCGCTTAGTGCAATGTGCGAAACGGGCGAGGCGCCGGAAGACGTTGTCCGCCGCCTGGGACTGACGCAGATCTCAGACGCCGACGCGCTCACCGCACTCATTGAATCCGTACTGGACGCCCATCCGACGCAGGTACAGCAGTACCTCGACGGCAAGACGAACATTCTGGGATGGCTGGTGGGGCAGGTGATGCAAGCCTCGCAGGGCAAAGCCAATCCGCAGGACACGCGGCGCTTGTTACAGCAGGCGGTGGAACGAAGAGCATCACAAGCAGTCAGCGATTAGCTGTCAGCCTTCAGCGGCTAGCTGAAAGCTGAGTGCTGATCGCTGAAACCTAACAATAACCAAAACTGGACGCTGGCGATTCATCGGAAAACGCCAACCTCCAGAGGATAACGTATATCACATTAAGGAGAGTGGCATGGCTAAACATGAAGAAATAAATCCTTTCAAGTTAGCACAGGCGCAGTTCGATCAGGTCGCCGAGCAGATGGGATTGGAACCGGCGGTGCGCGAGATGCTGCGCTGGCCGCTGCGCGAGTTCCGCTTCCAACTGCCGGTGCGGATGGATGACGGCTCGATCAAGGTGTTCTTCGGCTTCCGCGTGCAGCACAATGACGCGCGTGGCCCGGCGAAGGGTGGCATCCGCTTTGCGGCGAACGAGACGCTGGACACGGTGCGCGCGCTCGCCACGTGGATGACATGGAAGTGCGCCGTGGCCGACATCCCCCTTGGCGGCGGGAAGGGTGGTGTGGTGGTGGATCCCGCCAAACTCTCGACCGGCGAGAAAGAACGGCTGTGCCGCGAGTGGATCGACGCGATCTGGAAGAATCTGGGCCCGCGCAACGACGTCCCCGCGCCCGATGTGGGTACCACCCCGCAGATGATGGGCTGGATGATGGACGAGTACTCCAAGCTGCGCGGCGAATACGTGCCGGGCGTGATCACTGGCAAGCCGGTGGGCGGCGGCGGCTCGCTGGGGCGCACCGCGGCAACCGGATTCGGCGTCGTTGTCACCATCCGTGAGGCGATGAAGCATCTGGGGATCAAACCAACCGGACGCACGGCCTCGATCCAGGGATTCGGCAACGTGGCGCAGTACGCGGCGCGCACGTTTATCGAGATGCTGGGGGGGCGGGTCATCTGCGTGTCGTGCTGGGACCGTGATGACCGGACGGCATACACATTCTCCAAAGAGGAGGGCGTCGACCCCTACTTCCTGCAAAGCATCACCGACCAGTACGGCACGGTGGATAAAGAGAAAGCCCAGGCCGCCGGTTACAGTATCGAAGATGGCGACGCCTGGCTAACGAAGGATGTGGATGTGCTCATCCCGGCGGCGGTTGAAGGCGTCATCACCGGTGACAACGTACGCGACATCAGCAAGCAGGTGAAGATTCTGGCCGAGGGCGCGAATGGGCCAACGCTGCTAGAGGCCGATGCAGTGCTCAAGGAGCGCAAGGTCTTCGTCATCCCCGATTTTCTATGCAATGCCGGTGGGGTCACGTGCTCCTATTTCGAGCAAGTGCAGAACGATATGAACTACTACTGGTCGGAAGAGGAAGTGCTGCAGAAGCTGGATCAGAAGATGGCTTCGGCGTTCAAGGCTGTCTTGCAGATGTCGCTGCAAAAGGAACTCTATATGCGCGACGCGGCCTACTGGGTGGCGATTGCCAGCGTCGAACGAGCCATGCGGCTACGCGGGTGGCTATAAATCGCGGCTCAGGCGCTCGATGACGGACAGCACAATCCACAAGAGCAGGAAAACGCCTGCGCCAGGTAGCAGACAGAGCAGCCCGGTGAAGACGGCCGGCCAGCCGTAGACCAGGCCAATCACGACACTGCCCATCAGCACCAACATCAGCACGACGGCAATGACCAGCCGGCGCTCGGTTTGGCGGCGATAGGCGCGCATATCGGTGGGCTGGTGCGGTTCTTTACGCATTGACTTCTCCTTACAGGAGTCAGATAGTCGTTAGTCGAGTAGTCTCCAGTTTTTACTTGCCAGGGATCGGCAAATCCCGGCATAGTGTGCAAGGTCTGCGGATCTGATGATCCGTTCCAGGGAGAGAGAATGACAATCCCCCCAAAGTTGTGGGGGGATTGCTGTTTATGCAAGGTAAAGCACGCCTAGTAGCGTAGCAACGCGCCGATGCGCGCCCCATTCAACAAGCCGTTATCGACAACCTCCACGGCGCCGCCCTTCTCTACCGCCTGGCTGATGACAGCTTCGGCAGCATCGGCAATCTCCACGATAGCCCCCTGGCAGAAGATGCATTTTTCGAGCGGCTGCGTCGTCAGATACCCACAGCCGGTACAGCGATAACCGGGCGCGTGAAAATCGCGTTCGACGACCAGAACCTGGGTGCGTCCCTCGTGCGTGACGCTCAACGTTTGATCCAGCCCGATCACGCCGTTCATCCCTTTGGCTGCTGCGGTGATCACAGCCTCCACCAACTCGCGTCGGCGCTTGTCCTCCAAATCCTTTAGCAACGCAAAAGCAAGCTCACGAATCTCGATGTCGCCGGCCTCCATGCTGGCATTGAACGTCCCCACGACGATTTCCTGGAGTTTCACAGGCAACAGCTCGCGGAACTGCGCAACCGTGTGTTCGACGCCCGCCAGCAGCAAGCGGCGGGGATGATGCTCTTGACAGAAATCGGCCAATGCCGCCGCCGTGTCACGCAGATTGCGCTGCACCAGCTCTGCCTCTTTGCGGCCCGAAGCCTGCGAGCCGCCGCGCATGCCCACCACCGAGGACCCCCGTCCCCGCCGAACGTTGCGTACATCCTCGCCGACAGCCCCTTCCTGGGTGATCAGCTCGCCCATGTGGAACAGAAAGAACCGCCCACCTTGCCGGTCTACCAGGGCGACAGCATAACGTCCGTAAAAGCCATCCAGTTCCACCAGCGGCGAAATGTAGGGCTTGCGTGCTGCGGTGATGCCGTTACGCACCGGGACGGCTAACGGCAGAACGTGCCATATCCCCTCGGCCTGGCGCGAAAACAGCACCAAACCGCGCCCAGACCAGTTATACTCCAGATCAACATACCGCTTGACGGCATTGATATCATCGTCATCAACCAGACCTTCAACCTGTTTCAGCATTTCGCGCAACGCCAGCCGGTACTCTTCGGCAGCGTGCTGAGTGGGATCAACGTTCAAATAGAGGCTCAAAATCGGGCCCCCCGCTTCGATCGAGGCCAATTCTCGCAGCGATTTTTCATCGAACATGGTCTTTTCCTTTCTCCCAACGGATAGGTATTTTATGGTGACGCGGTGCCACTATAACGTAACAGAGTTCCT
>JAIOAS010000110.1 GCA_019873725.1 Chloroflexota bacterium
TGGCAGGTCATGCGTCATAAAGGCATAAGCGCGTAAAAGCGCACCGTGTTTTCAGGTTCAAGTAAGGAGGGAACAAAAATGTTTACCAAGCGAATGAGTTTGCTCACTTTGTTATTGGCGTTGTTGCTGATGGCTGCACCGGTGACAGCGCAGGGACCAAGTCCGCAACACTCCGATCCAACGTGGCAGGCGACGTACTGGAATACCGTGAATCTGGCGGGGACGCCGGTTTTGCAGCAAGCCGAGGCCAACATCGACTACGACTGGGCCAACGGTTCGCCCGCTGCGAGCATCGTCAACACCGACAATTTCTCGGCGCGGTGGACGCGCTACATCGACGTAACCCCCGGCACCTATGTCTTCACGGCTACGGCAGACGATGGCATCCGTGTCTGGGTGGATGACGCGATCATCATCGATCAATGGTACGAGCGCCCAGCGACAACGTACACTGCCGAGAAGTACCTGGGGGCAGGCCATCATCTCATCCGCGTCGAATACTTCGAAAAGACCGGCCTTGCCGTTGCCCGCCTGCAATGGCAGCTCAAGAGCCAGCCGCCAACGATCACCCAATGGCGCGGCGAATACTTCAACGACATCACGCTCGGCGGAACGCCCGTGGTGGTGCGCAATGATGCCGCGATCAACTTCGACTGGGGAACCGGCGCGCCCGCGCCCGGCGTGAACGCGGATCGCTTCTCGGTGCGCTGGACGCAAACGGTCAACTTCACCGCCGCGACGTATCGCTTCACACTCACGGTGGACGACGGCGCGCGGCTGTGGGTGAACGGTCACCTGCTCGTGGATGCCTGGATCGATCAGGCTGCGCGCACGTACACCGGCGACATCTACCTGCCCAACGGCCCGGCGACCATCGAGCTGCAATACTACGAAAATGCGGGGAACGCCGTCGCCAAACTCACGTGGAGCGGTGGTGGGACGACGCCCCCCACGCCGCCCACTCCGCCCGCCGGGACGGTTATCGTGGATGATCGGGATGCCGGCTTCATCAAAGGCGGACCGGCGGCCGGCTGGCGCTACGAGAAAGAAGGCTACAACAACACGCTCACCTGGACGACGAACAACTACAACGCCAACTCGAACTACAACTGGGGGCGCTGGTATCCAAAGCTGGCGGCGCGGAAATACGAGGTCTTCGTCTACATCCCGCATCGCTTCACCACCAGCGGACAGGCGCGCTACTGGATCAACCACGCCGACGGTTACACATTGCGCATCGTGGATCAATCGGCCTACAGCAACCAGTGGGTGTCGTTGGGCACCTATCGCTTCCGCGGCACCGGCGAGGACTACGTCTCGCTGGCCGACGTGACCTTCGAGACCACGCGCTCCCGGCTTGTCGCCTGGGACGCGGTGAAGTGGGAGCCGCGCTAGGTCAGGCCTCGCGCGTTTTTTCGGGGTGCATTTCAATTCGGGGGCAAAAGCCAGATAAACGTCTTATTTAACCGCAGAGTTCGCTGAGAGCGCCGAGAAATTTCCGGTAACTCTGCGGACGCTGCGTGCTCTGCGGTGCAATTTAAGAAAAGTCGCCCCTATTCTGAAATGCACCCTTTTTTCGCCGCCTATTGCCTTTAACAAAAAAGGTCGCTATAATATATAGCATATAAAGGTCTTAATATTCTTTGTTACATAGCATAAGGAGAATCCCGATGCAGCGACGCCGAAACAAGCTTATGACCCGGCTCTTATTCTGTGTAATCCTCGTGATCAGCTTGTTGATGAGCGTGGCGCCGGCGCTGGCTGAGGAGATGCGCTACACCGTCCAGCCGGGCGACACGCTGTACAGCATCTCGCGGCGCTACAACGTCAGCGTGAGTGAACTGGCGGCAGCCAACGACCTGACGATGAACTCGTGGCTGTACACGGGACAGCAGTTGGTGATCCCCGGTGTGGCGGCGACGCCTGCTGAGGCTCCTGCGGCGACACCGGCAACCGGCAATGCCTACATCGTCAAAGCAGGCGACACCCTGCTGACCATCGCCGCGCGGCACGGCCTGCGGGTGAGCCAACTGGCAGCAGCCAACGGACTGGCGTGGAACGCCTGGGTTTACGCCGGGCAACGGTTGACCATCCCCGGCACAACGCCGGAGGCTGCCCCCGCAGCAGAAACACCGACAGAAAAGCCGGTCACCGCTCCCGGCGGCGTTTACGTGGTGCAGGTGGGAGATAATCTCTTCCGCATCGGATTGCGACACAACGTCAGCGTAGCCGCGCTCAAAGCGGCCAATGGGCTGTATTCCGACGTGGTCTACGTGGGCCAGCGATTGACCATCCCTGCCCCCGGCAGCACGCCGGCTGCTGCGCCCGCCGCGGCTCCGGCGCCGGGACACGGCGCATCCGGCGAGAAATGGATCGATGTGAATCTCTCGACGCAGACCATCGTGGCCTATCAGGGGTACACCGCCGTCTATTCCGCGCGGGTTTCAACGGGGTTATGGGGAACGCCCACCGTCGTTGGGACATTCAACATTTATGCCAAATACTTATCTACGCCCATGTCCGGGCCGGGGTACTATCTGCCCAATGTCCCGCACACGATGTACTTTTATAAGGGTTACGCAATTCACGGCGCGTACTGGCACAATAACTTCGGCACGCCGATGAGCCACGGCTGCGTGAATCTCTCGTTGCCGGATGCGGAATGGTTTTACAACTGGGCGCCGATGGGCACAAAGGTGGTGACGCACTATTAGGGTGAACCCTCGTCCAGGTTTCACGACGCCGATGCGCGCCGGGGTGATTTTTCGATCACGCCGGCGCGCTTTTATGCGTGCAGATGCTGTATTCGGCCCTTTCGACCTCACACCTTCAGCGGCGTATAGGGCAAGCCAAACGCCTCGGCTACAGCCTGGTAGGTCACTTTGCCCTGGTAGATGTTGACACCCAGGGCCAGCGATTTATCGGCAGCGACGGCGGCGGCAAAACCCTGGTCGGCCAGTTTGATGACGTAGGGCAGTGTGGCGTTAGAAAGGCCGTTGGTGCTCGTGCGCGGCACCGCCCCCGGCATATTGGCTACGCAGTAGTGTAACACGCCATCCACATAATAGGTCGGGTCGGAGTGCGTGGTGGGGTGGGTGGTCTCCACACAGCCGCCCTGATCCACCGCCACATCGACGATGACGCTGGCGGGCTTCATGGTCGAGACCATCTCGCGGGTCACCAGCTTGGGCGCTTTCGCCCCTTTGACCAGCACCGCCCCAATCAACAGATCGGCAGTCCGCAGGGCGCGGGCGATGCTGTAGGGACTCGACGTCAGCGTTTCGAAGTTGCCGTGCAGGATTTCGCTCAAGACACGCAGGCGGTCGATGTTGATGTCGATGAGAATCACTCTGGCGCCCATGCCCAGAGCTACTTGCGCGGCGTTCGTCCCCACCACACCGCCACCGATGATAACCACTTTGGCCGGTTGCACACCCGGAATGCCGCCCAACAATTTACCGCGACCGCCGGCCTGTCGTTCCAGGTAATGCGCGCCAACCTGAATGGCCATCCGGCCGGCGACCTCGCTCATGGGGGTCAACAAGGGCAAAGCGCCATTGGGCAGCTCCACCGTCTCGTAGGCCACACCGGTCACGCCGCTTTCCATCATCGCCCGGGTGAGCGTCTCCGAAGCGGCCAGATGAAGGTAGGTGAAGAGAACCAGGTCAGGGCGCAGATATTTGTACTCGGTGGGCAGCGGCTCTTTGACCTTGACGATCATATTGGCCTGGGTCCACACCTCCTCGGCCGAGGGGATGATTTTGGCCCCGGCGGCGGCGAAGTCTGCGTCGGGGAAATAGCTGCCCTCGCCCGCTCCCGTTTCGACCAACACCGTATGGCCGCGCTCTTTAAGCTGGTGCACGCCGCCCGGCGTCATCGAAACGCGATATTCGTTATCCTTGATTTCTTTCGGAATGCCGATGATCATACGCAATTCCTCCTTTTCAAAAATAGTGTATGACGCATACAATCTCAACCTGCAATGCTATTGTATGTTCGATGCCGGTTCCTGACAAATCCAAACCGAAGGCTCCCCGACATTCACCCTACAGCGTACATCGCCCGCGTGTATGCCAACCGGCGCGCCACGGCAGTCGTGTCCAGGTGAGGAAAGTGATGATTCACCAGGGCAAGAGTTTCGTGAAGCAGATGGGTGGTATCCTGCACGGCGGCATCGTAGGGAACTCGAAATGCCTGGCGGAAACGCTGCTCCACGTCCACCGGTTTGATTGACATCGTCGCCAAAACCTGGTACATCCACTTGAACGTGGGGAAATAGAGGCGGTTGAGCGCCAGCAACACCAGGAACATCGCCTCTTGCTGGCGACCGATGGCGGTATAGAAGACGGTAGGGTTGTCGCGGTGGGCTACGATGGCCAGTTGCGCGGCATCGAAGGCGGTGAGGTGCTGCTGGATGTTTTTCAGGGCCAACGCTTCTGGATACTGCGCGGCCCGTTGCTTCCATTGCCGGATGATTGCCTCACCGTAAAGCGGAATGCAGGCGCGGATGGTGTCCATGAAGTTGCTGTCGCCGAAGGCCGTGCTGTAATCCTCCAGCACCGCCTTGAACACGGCGTCTTCCGCGGCGACCGTGTTGTGCCACAAGTCGACCTGAAACCCATCGATCAACAGTTGATCTTCCATCGCCGGGCCGTCGTAGCCGTGCAGGAACTCGCCGCGCAGCGCCGCGACGAGGGCCAGGCGCGTCTCGTCCGGGGGTAAGGCGTCCCAAAAGATGGGGAGTTCCAGGTCCGAGTAGGCATCGGCATAACCGCGCGCCACCGAGCCGCCAACCACAATCGCTTGTACGCCGGGAAACGCACGAATTTTCTCGGCCAGGTGACGGGCAATGTCTAAACGCCATTCAACATGGGGATTTGAGGTGATCGTCATCGTTAACCCTACCTTATGAAGAGGGATATGGCTTACATTAGATTGGGACGCAGATTTTCTCCGATTCACGCAGATACTTTTGAAATCAGCGAAAATCTGCGTGAATCTGCGTTCCAGACCTTGCCGAGGCCCATTCAAGAACACGTTTAGTCAGCTATGGCCCGATCAATCGCCCGCAGCAGCGATGTGTCATCCGGCGTATCCTGTCCCAATTCCCAGATCATCACACCGCCCAACTGCTGCGCCAGGGCGTAGCGCGTTTTCTGCTGGATGGTGGCGATACCGTTGAAGTAGACGCCACCGGCCTCGTCCACATCCGAGGCCGGATGGTATTGCGCAACGATTTCCGCATAGGTGTAAGCAGTGTCCCACTGGCTGAGGCTGCGCCCGTAAAAAGGCACGCCGAGCAGCAACTTTTCCGGCGGCGCGCCGCGCTCCAGGAACGCCTCGATATCCCCGACAGCCTGCTCGAACGTCGCATGGCGGCCTTCGTGATCATAAGCCATCACGTGGATACGATCCACGGCGGCGTAAAGTTCGTTGCCCACATCCTGCCACGCCGCCAGCGCCACGCTCACCCGTAGATGATGCGGGGCAAACGCCTGGTGAACTTCCGCGAGCAACGCCACGTAACCCGCGCGTTCTGCTGCGTTTTCGGGGAATTCCCAATCGAAATCCACGCCGTCCAGCCTATTTTCGAGGCAGTAGGCGGTGATCGCCTGCGCAGCCCGCGTCCGCAGTTTTGAGTCGGTGGCGACCGTGGCGAAGTTCTGCGAGCGCTCCCACCCGCCGATGGCGATAAACACGCGCGTTCCATAGACGGCGCTCATTTCGCGCAACGCGGCAAGGGTCTGCGCACTCAACCTGCCGGTATCCAATTCCCCCGAAGGGCGTAGGCCGGCGGAAAAGTAGACGACGTCGGTGATGTAGCGTCCCCACGCCGGATCAAGCGTGCGATAGTCGGGCAAATAGCCAACGACGGCGAATTCGCGCGCGGGCCGGGCAGATGCATGCGCGGGCAGTGGCAGCGTCGCGGAGGGCAGCGAGGGAGCCGGCAATGGGGCGGTGAGCGTCGCCGCCGTGGGCTGTGGAGCAGGTGTAGGGTGGGGCGTCTCAACCGTAGGAGACGCAGAAGAGGTGCAGGCCGGCAGCAACACCGCGCACAACGCCAGACTGAATCCCCAATACGGATACACCCGCCTCAACCTTATGCCTCCGCCACCGGCATAAACACCCGCAGCCCGTCCTTCTCATCGACAACGTAGGCCACGGGAGGGTACCCCAACACCACGCGCACCAACCACATGTCGCCGATGGCGCTGCCCACGTTGAGCGCAATGCTAAAGATGACGATGAACAGAATCCAATCCGGCAGCGGGAGCATGAGCAATCCCATCCCCACCAGGCTCAATCCCACCAACGGCGCGAGTGCGATGACAATGTAGGCATTGCGCCGGAAAGCGTAGCCGGCGGCAGTGGCGTAGAACATCATCTCTTGCCACATCACGCCGTATTTCGGGCGAGCGCCATAAGCGCGCAGCGCCAGGCCGTGCGTCAGCTCGTGCAGCACGATAGTCAAGGCAACGACGAGGAGAGCGGCTACCATCTGCAGGACACTTAGTTCCAAGGACACGATGCCGCGGTGCCACATGCGCGCCCAGGCAAAGAACAGCGGCATCGCCAGGCACATCAGCGCCAGGCCGACCACGTTCAACACCACGAGCAGTGTTTTGTGGTGCGAGAGCTTCCAGTACAACACTTCAGCATAATTTTCGGGAAGATGAGTGGGAGATATAGGTTCCTGTGTCATCATAAGGTTTCAAACGCCGAACGGCGCCTCCTCCACAAAACAGCCTGCTTCGGCTTCATACGCCCGCACGCGCTCGCTGGCGAGATCGTACACCCAGCCGTGCAGACGCACCGCGCCCGCACGCTCGGCTTCCGCGATGAAAGGGTAGCTGCGCAGGTGTTCCAGTTGCAGCAGCACGTTTGCTTCGATCAACGCATCCAACCGTGCAGCGCCTTCCACCTCTGGCGGAATATGCAGTTGTGCGTCCTGCGCATACCGCAGCCATTGCCGCAATCCCGGTTCCAGCGCCTCGACGTGCGCCAGCGCCTGCATCCCGCCGCAACAACTGTGTCCGCACAGCACGATGTCGGCGACCTTCAGATGCAGTACCGCATATTCCAGCACGGCGGCGACCGCTGTTTCGCCCTGTTGCGCCGCCGTATAGGGGGGCACAATGTTGGCGATATTGCGCGTGGTGAAGACCGTTCCGGGATGCGCATCCAGGATGTGCGAAGGCAAAATCCGCGAATCCGAGCAACCGATGTAGAGCAATGAAGGATGCTGTCCTTGCACCAGTTCGGCCATCAGGGCCGCTTCTGTCTGAAAACACATCTCGCGCACGTGGCGCGTTTGCATAACCAGGGTGTCCACTGAAATAACCTCCTCGAAAATAGTCGCATAGTCGTTAGTCTTGTAGTCGAATAGTCGGATTGTGATCCGGAGAATCACTCGCCTTGTATGCAAGTAGCAACAAAAAGGGTGTCAGCGTGAGTGCTATGCCGCTCACGATGACACCACTATTATGCTCCTATCTGCAAAGAAAACAAACGCGACCGGCACTCCCCCCCTTAGTCCCCCCCAGTGGGGGGGAGATACGATGCTAATCCAGCACACGCTCTTCCCCCCTCCGGGGGGAATTCTCCGCAAGTTCATTTCTCCACAGTCATCACGATGACGCCATCCGCCATCACGCCGAGGCCCCGATACCGCCCCGGCTCACTCCGCCAGCGCAAGTTGAAGCCCCAGCCATGCCAGTCCCACACAGAAAGCGTGCGTTTTGTCGCGTCCGGGCCGTCGCCAGGCTGCGCCGATTCCAGCACGAGCAGTTCCTCCACGCCGTCGCCGTCCACGTCCGCCAGCGCGATCTCGTGGATGCCGTGCGTCACCGCGGAACCGCCCCAGATGACCTTGACCGTCCCGCCACGATGCGCGATGATAAAGGGGTGGCTGGTGAGCGTACCTGTATCATCAGGTTTCCACAGCGCCGCCAGGATTTCGTAGCGCCCGTCGTCGTTGGGATCGCCCAGGGCCACGTCCACCACGCGCCAGGCGGGATCGCTACGCCAGATTTCGACGTCGTCTTGCAAGACAAGCAAGCTCTCACCCTGGCGCAGAATTGTTTCCGGGACGCCGTCGCCGGTCAAGTCGATGGCGCCTGCGGTGAAGGGCGCGTCCACGCCGGCGGCGGGCAGCGCGACGGGCCGACACGTCTGCCGGTCACAGGCGTAGCCCACTTGCTGCGACGAGCGCGGCAAGCGGGCTAACGTCGCCGTCACCAACGCCGCCAGCGATAGCAGCACAACCGTCAACAAGCGCCGCATGCGTTCACCACGCGGGGCGCGCGTTGGCGACGACGATGCGCGTGACGATCCAATTCTCGCCCACACGCTCCAGGGTGTAGGTCACGTCCAGGGTATAGGGGCCGCGCGCGCCGATTTCTTGCATATCGCTCTCGTCGCCGGTCTCGGCGGGATGCTCGGCGCGGCTGTAGGCGTAGAGCGTGTCCTGCCATGTCTCGCGCACCGTCACCACCGCCAGGTTTGCGGATTGCCGGTCGAAGGAGCGGTAGTCGGTGCCCACCCATTGCCGCCCCTCGAAGTGCTTTTCCGCCCGCAAGGCAGCGATTTCGGCGTTGATGAAGTCCAGCGCCGCACCGCGCGCCAGATTGTTGTAGCTAGATGCCACATACTCCGGGTCCAGGTAGAACACGGCGTTGACCCAGCCTTGCTGGAAACGGTAGAGCGCCGTCTGCAAATCGTGATACTCGCCTTCTGTGGTGTAGAAACTCTCGATCCACGCAGGTTGCGCCGGGGCAGAGCCATCATCCAGCATCGATTGCCACTTCTCGTCGGTCAGGCGGTCATCGGCAGGCCAGGGGAACTCGTAGTACGAGAAGATGCCGCCCCTGGCGACTTGCAAGCGCAGGCTGCCGTCCGCTTCGACCAGCGGGACGACGACGTGAATCTCGCTCACCCGCCCGACGCCCACTTCCAGCACGACGGGATTGGGCACGCCGTCGGCGTCGGGGTCAGGGTCGGTGGCGACGTCGGCGATGACGGCGGCCTGCGGGTCTTCGTCCATGTAGGGGATAGCGCCGGG
Source organism: Chloroflexota bacterium (assembly GCA_019873725.1). Classification (GTDB taxonomy): domain Bacteria; phylum Chloroflexota; class Anaerolineae; order B4-G1; family SLSP01; genus DSWT01. The sequence goes on from JAIOAS010000110.1 coordinate 9,062, forward strand.
TTCGCCGGGCGGCGTGTCGGCGGACGCCATCACCAGATGTTCCAATTCGCCGCCGTAGTAGCGGATGCGGTGGTGTTCCTCTTCGGTAAGCGGGATGCCGGCCAGTTGCTTTTCCGCCATCGCTTTGAGCGCCAGGGCCAGGTCTTCGATGCGCGCGAGGCTGTCGGCGTCCTGCTCGCCAAGCAGACTGCGGGAGGCCAGACCTTCGCGCGTCATCGCGGCCAGCGCCGCCAGCCGGGCGTAGAATTCGGGGACCGGTTCCACGTACCCGCGCGCCGGGACCGGATCGGGCGGAGTGGGCATCCAGCCGGCGCCCATCTCGGCATAGGTCTGCTTGGCGTAGAGAATGGTGTCGTGTTTCAGTTCCGCCCAACTGCCCAGGGCGGTGTGCAGTTGCTTATCGCGCCAGGCGGTAGACTGCATGAAGGTGGGATAGCCGGGGCCGGGCGCTTCGATGAGTGGCTGGAAGGTGTAGAGCCAGGTGTTGTAGACCGTCTCCGTCCAATCGTCCTGTGTGAGGCTGCCGGTCCAGGCGCGCATCTTGTCCATTTGCAGGGTGTAGCTCATGTAGTGGGTCTCGCCCATCGCATCCAGCAGCTCGTAGGCGCGTTCCGACCCCATCGCGGCGAAGATGTCCAATCCCTTGGGCAGTCCGCGGCGATCGGCGCGGGTGCCCACGTTGCGGTAGATAAGCTGGCGGAAGATGTAGGCATCGGGCACAAAGCGCTGGCCCATAAAGCGCAAGCCCTTGGTCTGCCTGGTCTCGTCATCTGTATCCCGGATGACCAGGCCGAGGATGCGCGGCGCGGGCAGCGCGTCGGTGGCGGCGATGAAGGTATCGAGTTTGGCATCGTCCGCCAGCGTCGCCAGCGTCGGAGCTTCGCCGTAGACGGCGTCGATCACCGGGATGTAATCGAGCGCGGTGAGGTCGTCGCTGCGCCCGACGAGGAAAGCGGTGGGGTCGTACAGGTCAGCCCACACGTCCAGCGCGGGGCGATCCCCCACCTGGGTGTTGCGCAATGCCTGCACCAACAGCAACGCGGAGCGGGTTTCGGCCCGGCCCACGTCGGGGTCGTCCGTCTTCAGGCGGAAGGTCATGCGCCCATACCACATCATGCTCTTGAAGTAGGCTTTCAGCGCGTCACTGCGGGTGTAGTGCCCGCGCGGGATGTACTGGGTGTAGTCCTCGCCGAATTCCAGGCCGGGGAACAGCGGCGAGAACTCAATGCCGGAGGCGGCCTCGATGTTGGCGATTTCGGCTTCCGCCAGGTCGGCGGCGTAGGCGGGGATGGGGAAGCCGGCGTCGGCGAGCTTGCCGCTCACGGCGATGAAAGCCACGGTGCGCAGCGCCGCATCTTCCCACGGGGTGCCGCGCACTTGCTGGTACTGCGCGTCGGCGGTGACGATCAGCGCGCGGTTGAGCGATTGCAGCAGCGGGTAGAAATATTCGACCTCGGCGGTGCGCAGCGTCTTGTCGAACATCAGGTGATAGACGTGCAGCAACGAGTCACTGGTGATGAAGATGGGGACGTTGGCGTAGCGCGCCTTCTCGTACACGGTGAAGAATTCCTTCTCCTGCAAGCCGGGGCTGGCGACGACGCCATCGCGGGCCAGGCGGGCAAGCTGATCCGCCGAAAGTGGCATGGCGATATATACGTTACTCAAATCAGGCGCAATGGCGGGCTGGTCGAGCGCGGGCGTGACGTTCACCGGCTGTGGCTGGTACGGCGCGAAGACCGACTTGGCGCGCGGTTGCACTGCCGGGATGTCGGGGGGCGGTGTGGCCGGTGTTTCCGGCGTGAGTTCGGCGGTGGACGGCTCGACGGCAGCGGTGGGCGGCGTCTCCGTAGTGGGGGTGGGCTTCGCCGTCGGCGAAAACAGTTGGCAGCCGATGGTCAGCAGTAAGACCAGGGCAAGCAGGGCAAAATGCCCTTTGTAATCAGAGCGGGTTTTCATGGGTTATCCTCCTTTACATGACATGCGTATGAATAACGTCGGCGCAGGGCAAAAAAGGTAACAGGTAGAGTTGCCCAGAGCCGCGGATCTGACGATCCGCTCCAAGCACCGCGGATCTGACGATCCGCTTCAAGCATCTGACGATCCGCTTCAAGCACCAGTTTGTGCTTGCCAGGGATCGCCAGATCCCGGCATAGCGCGCAAGCATCGCGGATCTGACGATCCGCTTCAAGCACCTGACGATCCGCTTCAAGCATCTGCCGATCCGCTTCAAGCGCAGCTAGGTGAGGCGATACTGCTCAAGCAAGCGTGTAGCCAGCGACCAGTCTTCCGGCGTATTTACGTTCAAAAACGAACGCCCCTCGGGGTCCCAGCGAACAATCTCATCCTGTGGCATCACCTGGACGCGCACATCGGGATAAAAGGCGACGATGCGCCGTTTGCCCGCCTGGAGCGCGGCTTCAGCAGCAGGTACACAGACCGAAGGGCGGTAGAGGGCGTGGAGCGGTTCCAGATTGCCTTGCCATTGCGGTACAAAGATGTCGGCCTCGCTATCCTGCGCCAGACGCATCATCGCGGCGAGTAGAGTCGGATTGAGGAATGGCATATCCCCGGCTACTACGACGGCCCATTCCCCTTGCGCCGCCGCCAGACCGGCATGCAGGCCCGCCAAGACCCCCCGGCCCGGATAAACGTCCGTCACCACACGCGCCGCGATGCCATCGAATAGCGCAGGGTCGAGCGCGGCCACGATCACTTCATCCACCAAAGCACGCAGGCGCTCGATGACCCAGACAACCAATGGTTGCGCGTGGATCGTTATGAAACGCTTATCTATGCCCATCCGGGCACTGTTCCCGCCCGCCAGAACGATTCCGCTCCACATCCTCTTCTGCATAAACATTCACCAACCGGTAGATGAAGACGGCACAGCCATGTGCCACTCCGACTATCAGACTGAAGACTGACGACTCCATAGACATCCATTGTACCACTTTCGCAGTGATTTGGCTTTTTCTGTGATTTTGATACAATCAAAACGTTGGGTCACTCAATTTTTTATCTTCAGGAGGAAAATACACATGGCGAATTCATCAGTACCTGTACCAGAAATCAAGTTAGACGCTCTTCTACCGGCAGAAATGGCCGCCAAGGCGGAGGCGGTCGGCGTCAAGAAAGCCACCGGTGACGCACTGCAATTGTTCGCCCTGGCTATCCTGGCCGGCGCATTTATCAGCCTGGGCGCCATCTACTGCACCACGGTGTTGGCAGGTCTCGGCAGCGGCGCAAATCCCGTTCCTTACGGCATTCAGCGCTTACTCGGCGGCCTGGTCTTCTGCCTCGGCCTTATTCTCGTCATCGTCGGTGGCGCGGAACTGTTCACCGGCAACAACCTGATCGTGATGGCCTGGGCCAACAAGAAGGTCACTACGGCGCAGTTGTTGCGCAACTGGGGCATCGTCTATACCGGTAACTTTGTCGGTTCCATAGCGACCGCGGCCATTATGTACTTCACCAAGCAGTGGGCTTTCGGTGGCGGTGCGGTGGGCCTCACGGCGCTCAACATCGCCAACACGAAGTCCGGCCTCGCTTTTATCCCGGCGGTGGCGTTGGGCATCATGTGTAATGCGCTGGTCTGCATGGCGGTGTGGCTGTGCTTCTCGGCCCGCAGCACCACCGACAAAATCCTGTCCATCATCTTCCCCATCTCCGCCTTCGTGGCGGCTGGGTTTGAGCACAGCGTCGCCAATATGTACTTCATCCCGATGGGCTTGTTCATCAAGGCCGGAGCGGATAGTAACTTCTGGACTACGATCGGCAAAACGGCCGGCGACTTTGCCAACCTGACCTGGGGCAACTTCTTCCTCAAGAACCTCATCCCTGTGACCATCGGCAACATCATCGGCGGCGCGGTTATGGTCGGCGTGGTCTACTGGTTCATCTATCTGCGCGGGCAGAAGAAGTAAACGAATAACGAATCAACGAATAACGAATCAACGAATAGCGAATCGGCGAAAAAGCAAACGCCCCTGGTTTTTCCAGGGGCGTTTGAATTTGCGGGAACGGCTATGCCTTCTCCACCTTCACCGCCGTCACCTTGTACTCCGGAATCTTGGCGGTGGGATCGAGGAACGCGCCGGTGGCCCAGTTGGCGTTCCCCTCCGGGAAGTGGAAGGTGCCGAACACCAGGCCCTCTTCCACGCGGTCGGTGATCTGCGCCCTGGCGAAGAACTCGCCGCGCCGCGAGGCGATCTTGAGCATGTCGCCCTCGACGACGCCCATACGGCTCGCATCCGCCAGGCTGATCTCTAGCCTGGCTTCGGGATAGAGCGCCATCAGGTTCTCGGAACGACGTGTCTGCTCGCCGCCGTGCCAGTGGTAGAGCACGCGGCCCGTGGTCATCGTGAAGGGGTACTCAGCGTCGGGCGCTTCTTTCGGCTCGATGTGGTCGATCGCCTTGAAGAGGCCCTTGCCGCGCGTGAATTGCCCGATGTGCAGAATCGGCGTGCCGGGATGATCGTCGGCCTTGACGGGCCAGTGCAGTTGCTCGCCGCGATCCAGTCGCCAGTAGTGAACACCGGCGAACGACGGGGTGACACGCGCGATTTCGTCCATCACCTCAGCGGGGCTGGCGTAGGACATCGGGTAGCCCATGCGCGTGCCCACCTCGCAGAGGATTTCCCAGTCCGGGCGGGCCAGGCCGGGGCTTTCCACAGCCTTGCGCACACGCTGGATGCGGCGCTCGGTATTGGTGAAGGTACCCTCTTTCTCGGCGAAGGAGACGCCGGGCAGCACCACGTCGGCGAACCTGGCCGTCTCGCTCATAAAGATTTCCTGAACGGCCAGGAATTCGATGCGTTCCAACGCTTCTTTAACGTGGTTGAGGTCAGGGTCGGAGGTCATCGGATTTTCGGCCATAATGTACAACGCCTTGAGCGTGCCATCGTGCGCCGCATTCATCATCTCCACCACCGTCAGACCGGGCTTGTCCGAAAGGCCAGTCACCCCCCACGCCTGCTCGAACTTCTCTTTGTTCGTGGCGACGGGCTGGTAGCCGGTGTAGACGTTGGGCAGGCCGCCCATATCGCACGCGCCCTGGACGTTGTTCTGCCCGCGCAATGGATTGACGCCGCCACCGCGCACGCCCATGTTCCCCAGGAGCATTTGCAGGTTCGCCAGCGACATAACATTGAGCACGCCGGTGGTGTGCTGGGTGATGCCCATGGACCAGAAGACCGCGCCGGGTTTGTGCGTGCCCAGGATGCGCGCGGCCTCGGCGATTTTCTCCGCCGGGACGCCGGTGATCTTCGCCGTCTCTTCGAGCGTGTACTTCATCACCACTTCTTTCATCTCGGCGAAGCCTTCGGTGCGCTCGTCAATGTAGGCTTGATCGAGCCAGCCGTTGACGATGATCTCGCGCATCAGGCCGTTGACCAGGGCCACGTCGGTGCCGGGGCGTTGGCGCAGGTGCAGGCAGCCGGGCAGCTTCGTCAGGCTGATGCGGCGCGGGTCGGCGACGATGAGCGGGATGTGGCGCTCGCGCACGGCCTTGCGGATCTTGGTGCCGATGACCGGGTGCTGCTCGGTGGTATTGGAGCCGATGACGAAGATGGCCTGCGATTCGCCGGTAGCGTCCGCAATCGTGTTGCTCATCGCCCCGCTGCCGAAGCTGGTGGCCAGCCCGGCGACGGTCGAGGAGTGGCACAAGCGCGCGCAGTGATCCACGTTGTTCGTCTTGCCAATCGCGCGGGCGATCTTCTGCATCAGGTAGTTCTCTTCGTTGGTGCACTTCGCCGAAAGCAGATAGCCCACGCTGTTCGGGCCGGTCGTGTCGCGGTATTCCACCAGCTTGCCGGCAAGCAGGTCGAGCGCCTCGTCCCAGGTGGCCTCGCGGAAATCGGCTTCCATCTTATTGCCGGTGAACGTCCACTTGCCATCCGCCTTTTGCCACCCTTCGCGGATGAGCGGCGTCGTCAGGCGGTCGTCACGCTGGATGAAGTCCCACCCGTAGCGGCCCTTGACGCACAGCGCCAGGCCGTTGACCGGCGCATCCTTGGCCGAGGTAACGCGCGTGATCTTGCCGTTTTTGACGTTGAAGTCGAACTGGCAACCGACGCCGCAGTAGTTGCAGGTGGTGCGGACTTTGGTCTGGTACGCCTCGCGGCCCCAGCCCAGTGACGGCTTGTCGAACAGCGCGCCGACAGGACAGTAAGCCACACAGTTGCCGCACGATTCGCAGCCGGCGTCGAGCATCGTCTGGTTCGCGCCCGCGACGATGAGCGTGTCGAACCCGCGCTCGGAGTAATTCCACACGTCACAGCCCTGGATCTCCGCGCAGGTGCGCACACAGCGCCCGCAGAGAATACACTTGTTCATATCCACGAACACGACCGGGTTGGGGTCCGAGTTGATCGGGCGGCTGTGACGCGTGCCGCTGTGCTCCGGCCATGCCACGTCGTACTCGTAGACCCAGCGCTGCAGCTCGCAGTTGCCGTCCACTTCGCACTTCATACAGTCGTTAGGGTGATCGGTGAGCAGCATCGAGAGCACGAACTTGCGCAACATCGTCGTCTGTTCCGTGTTGGTGCGGACGACCATGCCATCGTTCACCGGGAGCGTACACGCCGTCGCCGGGCCGCGCATCCCCTCCACCTCGACCACACACAGACGGCACGCGCCGGTGGGCGTGAGGTCGGGGTGATCGCACAGGGTCGGGATTTCGATACCCGCCTGCCGGGCCGCCGTCAACACCGTGATGCCCGACGGGACTTCTAATGATTTACCATTTATTGTGATATGAACCATGAGTTATGCCTCCTGGAAAATTAGAAATTAGTAATGAG
>JAIOAS010000111.1 GCA_019873725.1 Chloroflexota bacterium
CAACCGCTTGTTGATGATCTGCGAATCCGGCGGATCGAACTTCTGGTCGCGCGGGTTCTCCTGGTAGCCCAGGATGAAGATCACCCGGCGCGATTCACCCGGTTGCAGCATGAGGTTGACGTGATGCGAACCAATCGGGGCCCAACTGCGCGCTTCGGAATTGGCGGGCTCACCGCGCTCGACCACCACCGGCTTATCCCATCCCCGGTACGGGCCGAGGAAGTCTTCACGGTGCGTGTCGTAGCCGGCCAGCGGTTCCGAGCAGGCGAAGTAGGCGAAGTGGTCGCGGCGCTCGCGGTATTCGGTTTTGTGATAAATTACGCCGTCTTCGATTTCGACCTGCGCGATGTTGAAGTTGCGCTGGTAGTTCGTCGCATCGTCCCAGGCATCCCACAGACAGAACTCGATCAGCGAAAAGAGCGATAAATCCGCCACCGTGTCACGTTGATTCGTCACCGTCGTGGACCAAATCTCCAGATTCGCGCCCAACGGCACAAAATACAGCGTCTGCACGTTGATTCGCTCATTCGCCGATTCAATCACCGTATACCCCATCCCGTGGCGGCAGGTATAACTGTCCAACGGCGTCCGCGTGGGCTGCCACGAAGGCGACCAGAACACGCCCGTAGCATTGTCGCGCAGGTAGAGGTAACGTCCCCCGAAGTCCAGCGGCACGTTGTTGTAACGATAGCGCGTGATCCGGCGCAGCCGCGCATCGCGGTAGAACGAATAGCCGCCGGCCGTGTTGGAGATAAGGCCAAAGTACGCCTCACTGCCGAGATAATTAATCCACGGCAGCGGCGTGTCCGGTTGAGTGATCACATACTCGCGGTTTTTGTCATCGAAGTATCCGTAACGCATAGTAGAATTCTCCTTGTTTGAACGTTTGAAAGTTTGAACGTTAAAACGTTGGAACGTTCCAACGTTCAAACGAGTAAACTCGCCATCACCGCCGCGACGCCCGCACCCTTCTCAAAGGCGTAGCCGCACCCCGCCAGGCCGGTTTCGAGCGCGCCAATCGTCGCCAGCAAGTCGCCCTGGGTGACGACGCCCATGTGCCCGATGCGGAAATACTCCGCGCGGATGGCCGGATGCAGGCCGGCCGCCAGCATCACGCCGGCCGCTGAGACCTTCGGCAGCAGTTCCGCCGCGCCGATGCCGGCCGGGAAGCGCGGGGCGGTCATGGTATGCGCTGCAATATCCGGCGACAACGGCACCTGCCCCAGACCGAGCGCCGCAATCGCCGCCCGGCACGCTTCGCCAATCGCCCGGTGACGCGCGAATCGCGCTTCCATACCCTCTTTCAGGATAAGGCCCAGGCTTACGTTGAGCGCGGCGATCAGGTTGACCGCCGGCGTGCCGAAGTAGGCGACTTTGCGCGCTTCGTAGGCTTCCATCACCGGCAACCAGTTCGTCCAATCGGCGTAGAAGTTGAGCACGGGCTTCGTGCGCGCCTTGAACGCCGCCAACGCGCGCGGCCCGGCGACGAACAACGCCAAGCCCGGCGGCGTCCCCACCGCTTTCTGCGACGCTGTGAGCGCCAGGTCAACGCCCCACTCGGTCATCCGCAGTTCCTCGCCCGCCACCGAGCAGACGCCATCCACGACGATGAGCGTGTCGTATTGCCGCGCCAGCGCTGCCAACGCTTTGACATCGGTGAGCACGCCGGTTGAGGTATCCACGTGCGTCACCGTCATCAGCTTGAAACGCGCGGTTTTGAGCGCCGCCTCGACCTCTTCCAGCGCCGGGCAGCCGCCGACGGGCGCGCGGACGTGCGTGACCTCTGCGCCATAGCGTTCCAGCAGCGTCCCGTAGCGGTCGCCGAAGTAGCCGGTGTTGACGACGAGCGCCTTGTCGCCCGGCTCGATCAGGTTCGCGCCGGCCAAATCCATCGCCAGCGTGCCCGATCCCGCCATAATGAAGGGCTGCCCGTCAGGACAGAGGAAGACCTCACGCATCCGTTCCAACGCCTGCCCGAAGACTTCGATGAAGTCGGGCGCCACGTGGCTCGTCGTCGGCGCGCCGAGCGCCGCCAGTACGGCGGGATCGAATTCGATAGGGCCGGGAATCATCAGTAATTTACGATCTTTCATAGGGGTTCTCCTCAAATGAGTTGCAAGTTTCAGGTTGCAAGTTGAAAGTTATAAAAATTCGCGTCAACGCAGTCCAAGGAGTTCGTCCGTACGTTCTTCGCGGAGTTCAGCTAGAATGGTCACGCTGTCGGTTTCGGCATCGGCCATTGGCATACGCTCGCGCAGGATCCGCATCTCCTCAAGCGCCGCGTGCTGTTGTTGAACGTAGAGTTCGCGCTGATTGTACGCCTGTTCCAGCGCCTCCAAACGGCGCAAATCCTCCAGGCTGATGAGCGCGGCTTTGACCTTGCCCCGTGAGACGAGTTCGATACGCAGATTCCCATACGCGGCGCGGTTGACCCATTCGCCGAGGTTCTGCTTGAATTCCGTCAAGGTAACAGATTGCGTTTCCATCAATCGCTCCTTTCGTACATTCCGTACTATAGGCGCATTATAGCCGACTTTTCCGCTTTGACGAACACGGGCTATTCCTCATTTGCGCCTGCGCCAGCCTGTGGTATGATGCGGGTTAAGGAAAGAAGATCTATGTATTTCACACCCGCCGCCATTGGCTATCTGACCCAGTTCATTCTCGCGCTGACGATTACGGCTTACCTGACTTATCAACTGCGCGTTGGTCGCCGCCAGGGACAAATGAAAGCGCACGCGCGTTACGTGCTGGGCATTTTTGCGGCGACGACGGCGTTGACACTGCTTCTGTTCGGCGACGCAGCGCTACCGCCCTCCACGCGCCTCTACGCCGTGTACCTGGAAAACACGGTGATTGGCGCGCTGGCCCTCTGCCTGCTCCAGTTTGCCTACGCTTTCCCGCAGCGTTATCCTCAACGGCGGTGGGAAGCGCGCCTGGCGTTGGCCGTCAGCCTCGCCTACACCCTCTGGGAGGCGGGGTTTGCGCTCTACCGCGGGCGGCTGTTGCTAATGGCCGGGACGGTCATTTATCGTCCGGCGCAGCCCGATACGGTCTTGGCGGCGCTCTTTGTCTACCTCCCCCTGGCCTTGCTGCGCCAGACCGTCGCGGCTGCGTCCGACCAATCCGCCTGGGGCGTGCTCTGGCGCCCGGCAAACCGCGCCGCGCGAGCGACTCGCACTTTTGCCCTGATTCTGCTGCTGCCGTTGCTGTTGAGTCTGCTGAACATCGCGCGCGCCCGGTTTTACATCTCGCCGGCCTTCTACCAATCCAGTATGTCGGCCGGCCTGTTGCTGACCCAATTTCTCTTTGTGTTGACCTATCTCAACGCTCTGCCGACGCTGGTGTCGTTCCAGGTGCGGCTGGTGGGCAGCACGTTGGCGGCGCTGCTGGCGATGTTCGGCGCGGTGGGCTGGGTACTGACGCCGCTGTATGCAGCGCAATATCGCCCCGCCTGGCTGGACCAGCACACCTTGCGCTTCGCCCCCAATGCCGGCGGCGGCTATGACGTGACGTCCGTTGCGTTTACGTTTGATACGGCGGTCGGCGCGCCGCTGGAGTTGCGCTACCGTTGGGGGCAGACGCCGCCTGAAGGCAACGCGGCAATCCAGTTCGCTTTTCCCTTTTACGGCCGGCGAGTAGAGACGCTCTATGCGATGCGGAGCGGCGCGGTGGGGATGGGGACGCCGCTGGATTACAAGGACATGGAGTATCATTACGCCACAGCCCCGGCCATTTTCCCCCTGTTCGTGGTGACTGGCGGGGAGACTAGCGGGGTGTTTGCGCGCGCGACGGAGATGCAACTGACGCTCACCTGGCAAGACCTGGCGTACAGGTACAAGACAGATGCCCCTTCCACTTACACCTACCAACTCGTTTTAGACACTACCGGGGTGTTTACTATAACGACGAATGGCGTATCCGTGTTTCCTTACGTCACCGATGCCAGCCCCTACGACAATATATGGGTGCAGGGCGCCACGCCGGGATGGAAGGCGGGGCCGCCGCAGCCGGTCAACTTTGCTGCCGCGCCGCTTGTTGGCGGGCCGGCCGGCATACTGCAAGACCATTACCTGGAGTTCCGCGCGTATCTGCACCGGTTTCTATCTTCACTGGCCTGGTTGATTGTGGGGAGCAGCCTGGCGATTCTAGTAGGGTTTCCGGCGCTGTTCTCCCTTGTGTTGGGCCGCCCGCTGGCGCTGCTCCTGGCGGGGGTGCGGCGCGTGCGCGCGGGGGACCTGGAAACGCCAATGGCGGTGCAGTATTACGACGAAATTGGCTTCCTTACCGAGGCTTTCAATGCGATGCTGGCGCAGTTGCGCGGGCTGGTGAACGAGCTAGAGATGCGCGTGGCCGCGCGCACGCAAGCGCTGGCCGACGCTAATGCGCAGCTCCGCGCGGAAATGGACGAGCGCGCCGCCGCCGAGTCGCAACTCGCGGCGTTGGCCGAGCGCGAACGGTTGAGCCGCGAGCTACACGATGGGTTAGGGCAAGTGTTAGGCTATATCAATGTAGAGGCGCAGGCGACGCAAGCCCTGTTGCGTCAGGGATTGACGGCGGAGGCGCAAGCCAATTTAATGCAGCTCACGGAGGCCGCGCGGGAAGCGCACGCCAATGTGCGCGCGAATATCCTCGGTCTGCGCTCCGCTGCGCCTTCCAGTCAGGACCTGGCGACGGCGGTGCGCGCGCGCCTGACGCAATTCAGCGCGGCGAGCGGCGTCGCGGCGACGTTGAGCTGGCCGCCAGACGCGCCGGCGCAGCCTTTCCCTCCGACCGTGGAAGAGCAAGTTTTGCGCATCCTCCAGGAAGCGCTCGCCAACGTCCGCAAACACGCGCGCGCGCAGCGCGTGGAGGTTGTGTTCAGCTTTAGCGCCGCCCAGGCGCAGGTGATGATCAGCGATGACGGCGTAGGCTTCGATGCGAGTGAGCGAATCAGCGAGTCAGCGAATCAACGCGTGGGCGCATCGGCATCCAGTGACCAGCAACCCGTAACCAACTTCGGCTTAACAATGATGCAGGAGCGCGCCGCGCAAATTGGCGGTCAGTTAGAGGTGCGCTCCGCGCCGGGCGCGGGAACGCGAGTGCTGTTCACCGCGCCGCGCCAGTGGGCGGCGCCGGTCGGGGACGATGCCGCCGCCCTCCGCGGCTGGCGCGTGCTGCTGGCGGATGATTCGCGGCTGTTCCTCAATGGCTTGCGCAACTTGTTGTCGGCGCACGGACTGACGGTGGTAGGAATGGCCGTGGATGGGCTGGAAGCGCAAGCGTTGGCGCGCTCGCTGCGCCCGGACCTGATTCTGATGGACGCGCAAATGCCGCGCTGCGATGGCCTGACGGCGCTGCGTGCGATCAAAGCCGAGCTGCCGACCATCCAGGTGGTGATGCTCACCGTCGCGGAGGACGAAGAGACGCTGTTCGAGGCCCTCCGCAGCGGCGCAGCCGGCTACCTGCTCAAGAGCCTGGACGCCAACGAGTTCACTGCGCTGCTGCTAGGCTTGACGCGCGGCGAGACGCCGCTGGCGCCGGGACTGGCGGCGCGGGTGCTGACGGAGTTCTCGCGCGCCGCCTCCGCCGCTGAGAACGGAGAATTGACCACGCGCCAGTGGGAGATCCTCAATCTGGCCGCCGCGGGCTACGTCTACAAAGAAATCGCGGTGAAACTGAACGTCGCCGAAAGCACCGTGAAATACCACATGGGGCAGATTTTGACGCGCCTACAGTTGAACTCGCGGGCCGAAGCCATCGCTTACGTCCGCGGGCGGCGCAGCGGGTGATCGTGCGCGGCGGAAAAGTTTAGACTTGCCGGCGGGCAATCGTTTCCGGGCGGGCGCCCACGCGCGTCCCTCACATCCCCCACACCGTCAGCGTGCGGCCTTGATAGGTCTCCTCCCGGCGAAAGAGTTTCTCCTCCCAGGGCTTGCCCGGCGTCCGGTCGAAGATGACCAGATGCCCCTCTTCCGCGCCGCATTTATCCATATACTCCCACGTCTGCGCCAGCCCCTCGGTCAGCGTGGCCGCCAGGGATTTGCGCAGGAGTTTCAACTCAATCACCACGCGCTGGACCGCGGGAGTAGGAAGTAGGGAGTAGGCAGCAGCCGTTACTTCCTTACTCCCTACTCCCTTACTCCCCGCTACCGGCCAAATCACCAACAAGTCCGTGCGCTTGCGCCCCAGGCCGTACTCGCGTTCGATGCGCCCGCGGCCGTTGACGATGCGCTGCAAGAACGCCTGGAGCAGCAGTTGCGGCCCGGCTTCTTTGTAATCGAAGCGCTCCACCCACGCCTCGGAGTGCTCGCGGAAGAACTGCTGGAACTCGCCGAGCAATTTATCCAGCTGCAAGCGCCCATCGGGGCCAATGTACCACACGGTATGTTGCGTGAGCATATCTTGGGTAGTGCTGGTCAGGGTGCGCGGAATAATCTCCTGGTAGATAGGATTAGCAATCTGCACCGACGGTTTACGCTCAATCAAGCCCAGATCGGTGACATACTGCACATCGTCTTCCGGTAACAGTTGCGGCGCATCCGCGCTGACCAAGACGGCCTCAATGACCTGCCGCACGCGCGGCTCTCTGAGTTTGTCCGCCAGTTGATCCAGATGCGTCTCGCGGCGCAGGATGAGCGCTTCCTTCGCAGCGATGATATGCTCCGGCGTGATGGGGCGCGTCCGGTCGCGGTTTTCCGGGAAATTGAAGGTGACTTCGTAGGCCAGGGCATTGACCAGCCAGGGCTGTCCGCGCGTCAGCTCCCACACCAGTTCCAGCACGCCCGGCGTGAAGACCTGCCCGGTTTCCGCCGTGTGCTGCTGATACAGCGTCGCCACATCCGCCTCCGTGAAATTGCCCAGCCGCAGCGACACGGCCTTGATGTTGAACGCACTCCCGCCGGTGATGATGTCCAGCCCGTCCGGATTGCGCATCCGGTAATCCCGCACATCCCGCACGCCGCACAGCACCACGCTCTGCGGAAACGCCGCCGGACGTTGGGGATATCCCGCGCGCAGTTGCCGCAACACGGCAATGAGCGTGTCGCCAATCAAGGCGTCAATCTCATCAATCAGCAGGATCAAGGGTTGCGGGCTGTGTTGCGCCCACGCCGCCAGCAGTTGACTGAAAGCCGCGCCCGGCCCAGCCTGGGCCAGCAGCTCTTGCGCAACGCTCTGGGGATAAGGATCGCGCAGAATGCGCGCGGCATTCGCGGCCAATTCGGTCAAAATCGCCCGCATCGCAGCGGCGACATCGGCGCGCGCAAATTGCCCGACTTCCACATTCACATACAGACAACGATAGCGCCCCTCGCGGTTGAGATACTCCATCAGCGCCAGCAGGCTGGTCGTCTTGCCCGTCTGCCGGGGCGCGTGCAGCACGAAGTATTTTTTCTGGTCAATCAAGGTTAAGACTTCTGCCAGGTCCCAGCGCTGCAACGGCGGCAGGCAGTAATGATCCTCACAATTCACCGGCCCGGCGGTATTGAAAAAGCGCATGGCGTCCCTCCTCTTTGCTCTTACCATAAGGATACTGAGATTCGAGAGAAACGCAACCGGCGCCTGACTATACTTTTGCCCCTATACTTTTCCTATACTTTTTGCTCCCCAAAGTCTAGTGACATCCGCCCCGGCTGCGGCTATACTGAAGCATAGCGCATTCTGAAAGGAAACCCAACCCGTGAAAAAAGTGCTGCTCTGGGGCAATTCCATCTTCCTGGCGGGACTGGCGACGGCGCTGCGCGACGTGACCGACCTGGAAGTGGTATGCGCCAGCGGCGCGGCGGCGCGCGGCTTTGCGCCCGATGTGCTGATTATTGACCTGGATGATGTGCATTGCGGCGACGCGCTGACCCTGCTCCGCGCCCGCCCGGATTTGCGCGTGGTGGGCGTCAACGCTGCCACCGGCGCCGTATCGGTGCTTTCCGGCCCGGTCTTCCTGGCGCAGAGTATGGAGGAGGTGACGCACACAATTTTAGATTTTTGATTTTTGATTTTGGATTTTCGCTTTCGCGCTGATTCGCTCATTCAAATCTATGGAGGTTACGATGAATAAAAAATCTGTGCAACTTTGGACTTTGCTGGCCGTGCTGGCCCTGTTGCTGACCCTGCCGCTGACCGCCCTGGCCGCCCCCGGCGACCAATACGAGGTCAAGGGCGCGGGCAGTACCGAAGTCAACGGCGTCTACACCGAGCAAGTCCCCTTTGGCTGGGGCGGGGCGCAGTACACCTTTGTCAATGGCGCAACGACCTACTACCTGTGCAACGATGACGCCGCTTCGCCAACCCAATGGCTTATTACAACGGACTGTCAATCGGAGCTGGGAGGAGGACTCTATATGAACACATCCACTTCCCTCACACCACCGGAAGAGGGTTGGGTCACTTATAGCGGCTATACTCCTGCCCCGACGGTAGTTCCCGTAGTCAAGGGGGCAAGAATCACCAAGAGCGTGACGACGGCCTACCGGCTCGTCCAGCCCGGCGAGACTGTCACCTACACGCTCAAGTTCACCAATAGCGATACCGATCCCATCACCGGCGTGGTGATTACGGATACGCTTTCCGCCGACCTGGTCAACGCCAGTTTTACGAGCAGCGGCGCAACGGTAACGGCCCGGGCTGGCGCGCCCTACGTGTGGGATATTTCAGACCTGGCGGCGGGACAGACCGGCTATATTACCATTACCGCCCAGGTCAGCGGCGGCGCGGCAGAGGGTATGCTCAACAACATGGCAGAAATTACCGCCAGCCGGGGCGGGCAATCCAGCAGCGCGGCTTTTGCGGTGAGTTGGTGGCAGTCCGTGGGCCCCGAAGATTTCTTTGCGAACATTAATCCTTATTTCCAGTATAATAGATGCCGGCTGGCGCTGGATAGCAACGACGTCCCCTATGTGGCCTGCATACGTAGCAACGACAGAGCCGAGGTGCAGCACTACGTCAATGGCGCGTGGGAAGTGGTGGGCGCGGCCGGCCTTTCAAGCAGCAGTATAGGCGCATTTGACCTGGCTTTGGGTAGCGACGACGTCCCCTATGTGACATACCGGGATGATGCCAACAGCCGTAAAGCCACCGTGATGCGCTACAATGGGAGCGCGTGGGTAACTGTCGGCAGCGCGGGCTTTTCGGCGGGAGAGATAGGCTATATCTCGCTGGCGCTGGATAGCGCCAACTGCCCCTACGTGGCGTACGGGGATTATGCCAACAGCAACAAAGCCACCGTGATGCGTTACAATGGCAGCGCGTGGGAAACCGTGGGCAGCGCGGGCTTTTCGGCGGGGGCGGCGCTCTATATCTCGCTGGCGCTGGATAGCAGTAACCGCCCCTACGTGGCGTACGGGGATTATGCCAACAGCCGCAAAGCCACCGTGATGCGCTACAATGGCAGCGCGTGGGAACCTGTCGGCAGCGCGGGCTTTTCAGCGGATTATGCAACCAATACCTCGCTGGCGCTGGATAGTAACAATGTCCCCTACGTGGCGTACGAGGATGAGGGCAACGGCAGCAGAGCCACGGTGATGAAATTCAATGGCAGCGTGTGGGAACCTGTCGGCAGCGCGGGCTTTTCGGCGGAGTATGCAACCAATACCTCGCTGGCGTTGGATAGTAACAACGTCCTCTATGTGGCGTATCGGGATGGGGCCAACAGCGGCAAAGCCACGGTGATGGTCTACACCGGCAGCGCGTGGGAACCTGTCGGCAACGCGGGCTTTTCGGCGGGCGATGCTAAGGTTGGGGCGCTGGTGTTCGACAGCACCCAGCGCCCGTATGTGGTGTACTGGAACAATGACAACTATGCAACGGTGATGCGCCATTCGCCAGCGCCAACCACCGTTACCTGCACCGCCAGCGCCAACGGCAATTGGAGCGATCCGAGCACCTGGAACTGCGGCGGCGCGGGAGGCCCACCTGGCCCCAACGATAACGTGGTCATCCCCAGCGGCGTGACCATCACCCTCGACCAGGACATCGAACTGGGCGGCAACCTGGACGTGCAGGGCACACTCGTCCCCAACGGCAAGACCGTCACGCTTACCGGCGACCAGGCGCAGACGCTCAAAGGCAGCCCACCAAATATGACCTTCTACAATCTGGTGGTCAACAAAACCAACGCCAGCGATACGGTGACGATTGACGGCAAGCTCAAGGTGACGAAGAAACTGACCATCAAGAAGGGCAAGCTTATCAGCGCCAGCGACTATACCGATGTGGTCATCGAGGCCGCTGGTACAATGCAACTCGGCAGCGACATCACAGTGAGCGGCGACTGGACCAACGACGGGACGTTCATCCCCAACGGGCATACCGTTACTTTCGAGGGGACAACACTGCAAACCCTGGCAGGCGGCGTCGCCACGCCGTTCTATCGCTGGGTTATCGCGGCGGGCGCGCAGGTGAATGTTGTCACCGTCCCCACGGCGTCTGACTCGGTCGAGAACAATGGCGAATTGCGCCAGACGCTACTTGTGAACAACACCACCGTCAACTTCTTGCAAATCAGCACCGATAAGTACCGAGGGGTGGACATTGCTACGACAGATAACCTGGGTGACGTAACGGTCTCCGTTAAGGGCAACCATGCTGTTTGCACCAGCGACCCCACAAGCGGCCCTTACCGCAATCGCTGCTTCAACATCACAACGGCGAGCGGTTCCACCCACACCGATATCACTTTTTACACGACGGCCACAGAAGACGATGTGGACAATGACATCGTGTTCCAGTGGCGGAGCGACTTGGGGATGTGGGTTGCGCTGGAAACGACCTGCGGCGGCAGCGACGGCGACCCTTGTGCCGTTACTTCAGACGCTTTGGAATTGTTTGCCGGCGCCAACCATTTCCTGATTGGCGATGATGCGGGGGATACTCCCACTGCCATCACCCTGCGTTCCCTCGCAGCGCGCGGCGC
Organism: Chloroflexota bacterium; assembly: GCA_019873725.1. Taxonomy (GTDB): domain Bacteria; phylum Chloroflexota; class Anaerolineae; order B4-G1; family SLSP01; genus DSWT01. The sequence continues at coordinate 10,889 of JAIOAS010000111.1, forward strand.
GGGATTTGTGGCGCTGGGCTTGCTCGCGCTCGGCGCAGTCGCGGTGGCGCTCGTCAAGCGGCGGCGCAGCTGATTTTGGATTTTAGATTTGGGGAGTAGGGAGTAGGAAGTAAGGAAGTATAGCGACTTCCTACTCCCCATCACCCATCAGCCATTACCCATAAACTAATGAAAAGGAGACACAGCAATGGAATACTATGAAACCCCCGAAATCGTCTACGAAGGCGACCTGGAAATCCAGGCCGGCAGCCCGCTGAGCGTGATTGCGGATTTTGAAGACTTGGAGTGGTAAAATAAGGCAAACAGACCTGACAGGTTTTCCGAAACCTGTCAGGTCTGTCTTGTCTTGTTCCCCCTTTCTCTAAAACCGGGTATAATGCCCTTTTGTGTCCACGAACAGCAGGTTCGTGACCATTCAGGGTCAAGCGTGCGACTTGGCTCACTACAGTCAAGGAGTACGTGTTACGATGAGTTTCGATCAATTTTCTCTCGACCCGCGCATTCTCGCGGGGGTCGCAGCGGCGGGATTTACCACGCCGACGCCCATTCAAGAGCAGGCCATCCCGGAGGTGCTCGCCGGGCGCGACATCTTCGGCATCGCGCAGACCGGCACCGGCAAGACGGCGGCCTTCATCCTGCCCATTCTTCAGCGGCTCACGCGTGGCAATCTGCGCCAGGTCCGCGCGTTGATCGTCGCGCCCACGCGCGAGTTGGCCGAGCAAATTTGCGACGTCAGCACGGCGTTGGGGACGCGCACCAAAGCCCGCACCGTCGCCATCTACGGCGGGGTGAGCAAAGGCCCGCAGATTGCGGCTTTGCAGCACGGCGTTGAGATCGTCGTCGCCTGTCCGGGACGCTTGCTCGATCTGCATAACGAGGGCTACGTTGACCTCTCGCACGTCGAAGCGCTGGTGCTGGACGAAGCCGACCGCATGTGCGATATGGGCTTCCTGCCCGACATCCGCCGCATCCTCAAACTGCTGCCTGCGCAACGGCAAACGCTGTTCTTCTCCGCCACCATGCCGGACGAGATCCGCGAGCTGGCGGAGACGATCCTCAAAGACCCGGTGACGGTGCAAATCGGCATCATCGCCCCGGCCAAGAGCGTGTCGCACGCACTGTATCCCGTCCCGCGCGCGCTCAAGAAGGACTTGCTGCTGGCGCTGCTCGACCGGACGGCCACCGGGCGCGTGCTCATCTTCACCCGCACCAAACATCGCGCCCGCAACCTGGCGCGCGATCTGCTGAAGCGCAAATTCAACGCGGCGGCCCTGCAAGGCAACATGTCGCAGAACCAACGCCAGAACGCCCTCGACGGCTTCCGCGACGGCAAATTCGACGTGCTGGTGGCGACCGACGTGGCAGCGCGCGGCATCGACGTGACCGACATCACGCACGTCATCAACTTCGACATCCCCGACACGGTGGACGCCTACACGCACCGCATCGGGCGCACGGGCCGCGTCGACCAGACCGGCGAGGCGTTCACGTTCATTGAGCCGGAGGACGAGCCTATGGTGCGCGACATCGAGAAGGTGCTCAAAACGCGCATCGAGCGGCGGCGACTGCCCGACTTCGACTACGGCGACTTCGTCCCGGAGGCGCAGGGGCAGCCACCGCGTCCCCAGGAACGCCCACAGCCCTCCCAAAGCCGTCCCCGCCGCCGCAGAAGGCCCGCGCGCCAGGCGTAACCATCGCCCTTAGGACAAACCACGAATCTGCACAAATTCACACGAATTTCCGCTTTTATTCGTGGAGATTCGTGAAGATTCGTGGTGAAAGCTCCTCATCCTGTCAATCCTGTGAATCCTGTCTAAAAAACTCCCCGCAAATGTAAGCCGCTTCTAAACGTCACCTTAATCAAATCTTAATCTGCTGCGTGTATGCTGAGAGTGGTATCTGCTCAAAGCCCTGTGGGTGGGGGGGTGGGGGCGGGCGGCGCCTGCCCCCAAACCTCAACTTTCCCCTTCCTATTGAGCTAATACCGGATTGAGCAGATTTTTGGTCAGGCAGCAGGATAAATCTGCTGAATCTGCTCAATCTGCTCAATCTGCTGACAAAAAAGTATTTCAGTGTACAATGGAGGCGCAGTATGCAGCAGAATGACGACGTGCTAACCGGGAGAGGGACAATGGCGAAAACCATTCTGGTCGTGGATGACAAAGCCAGCCTGCGCACCATGGTCAAAGCGTACCTGACCGAACAGGGCTTCCGCGTGGTGACGGCGGGGGACGGGCAGGAGGCGCTATTCGTGGCGCGCCAGGAGAAGCCAGACTTGATCCTGCTCGACATTATGATGCCGAAAATTGATGGTTACGAGTTCATCCGCATCTTCGGCAAAGAGCAGGAGACGCCCATCATCCTGCTCACGGCGAAACTCGAGGAGACGGACAAAGTCCTGGGCCTCGAAATGGGCGCCGACGACTACATCACCAAACCCTTCGGGATGCGGGAACTGCTGGCGCGCATCCGCGCCGTGTTGCGCCGCGCCGAAAAGCCCGCCGCTGCGCCGGATGTGCTGCGCGCCGCCGATATCGTCCTCGACCGCGACCGGCGCGTCGTGACCGTCGGCGGTAAGGAGGTCAACCTCACGCCGACCGAATTCGACCTGCTGGCGACGTTGATGAGCGAACCGGGACGGGTTTTCTCCCGTGCGTCGCTGCTGGAAGCGGTGCAAGGCATCGCCTTCGAGGGGATGGAGCGCTCGATCAACGTCCACATCCGCAACCTGCGCACCAAAATCGAGCCGGACCCGGCCAATCCCCGCTACATCGAGACCATCTTCGGCGTGGGCTACCGCTTCTGCGGAGATAACTAACACAGAGACACAGAGAACACAGAGCTTTTTATAAACTATCTCCGTGTCCTCTGTGACTCTGTGGTGATTTGAAAGAGACGGATGAAAAAAATCAACTCGCTGACGCTCAAGTTGACGGCGATTGTGCTGTTCATCAGCCTGCTCAGTGTGGTGCTGGTGGCGGTGTTCACACGCTATGCCACGGTGTCGGCCTTCGACCGGATGCTGGTGGAGCAGAGCCGTAAGGAGTTCATCGCCATTGTTACGGCGTACTACGAGGAAAAGGGATCGTGGGACGGCGTGATCGAGGCCGTGCGCGTGCAAACCCCGAATCCGTTCGCGTTCAAAGGACTGGTGCTGGTAGATCAAAACAATCGCGTGGTCCTGGGCGACGCTCATACCCACATCGGACAGCCACTCCCGGCTCAACAACTGGCGCAAGGGATGCCGCTGGAACTCAACGGCGAACGCATCGGCACGCTGCTGGAATACACCGCCCCACCCCCGCGCAAACCGGAAGATGAGCTGTACCTCAAGCGCACGAACCAGGCTCTGCTTTTGGCCGCCGGAGGCGTCAGTGTGTTCGCGCTTCTCCTGGGGATTCTCAGTTCCCGCACGCTCACCCGCTCCCTGCGCGAATTGACCGCCGCCACCCAATCCATGGCGCAAGGCAACCTGGAACAAACCGTCCCTGTGCGTAGCAAAGACGAATTGGGCCAGCTTGCGGCCTCCTTCAATCGCATGAGCGCCGACCTGGCGCGCGCCAACACGCTGCGCCGCCAGATGACGGCGGACATCGCCCACGACCTGCGCACGCCGCTGACCGTCATCAAAGGCTACACCGAGGCGCTGCGCGACGGCGACCTGCCCGCCACGCAGGCCACGTTCGAGACGATGTACCAGGAAGCGCAGCACCTCAGCAGCCTGATCGACGATCTGCGCACATTGTCGCTGGCCGAAGCGGGCGAACTGACGCTCAACCGGCGCCCCACGTCGCCGTTCGAGCTGCTCTTCCAGGCGCAAGCAGCTTATCTGCCGCAGGCGCAAGCTGCAGGTGTGACGTTGCGCATCGCAGCCGACGACGCCCTACCTGAGATCGCCATCGACCCGGAGCGCATCGCCCGCGTGCTCGGCAACCTGATCATCAACGCGCTGCGTTACACCGACGAAGGCGGGCAAATCACGTTGCGGGCGCGCGCGCATCCAAACGGCGTACTGTTGAGCGTCGCCGACACCGGCAGCGGCATCGCGCCGGAAGAGTTGCCCTACATCTTCGAGCGCTTCTATCGCGGCGACGCCGCGCGCCAGGCCGATAACGGCGAATCGGGTCTGGGCCTGGCGATTGCCAAATCGCTGGTCGAGGCGCACGGCGGCAGCATCAATGTGACCAGCGCGCCAGGCCAGGGCACGACCTTTGAGATTTTCTTGCCTGCGCAGGGCTGAAGCCCCGCGCCAAAAGAGCAAAGCCCCTGCGGGGCTAAAACCAGTCCAGCCCGTAGGGCTTCGCCCTTGTCACCCGATGCTTTAGCTTCGGGCAACCCACGCCAAAAGAGCAAGGCCCCTGCAAAGCCAAAACCCAGCCCGTAGGGCTTCGCTCTTGTCGCCCGCTGCTTTAGCTTCGGGCTTCAGGCAAATTTGAACAAATCCTTGCCCCCTTCTTAACCCCTTCTTAACAAGTTGTTAGTATCCTGTTAACGTAAATCGGAGGAAGTGACATGCAGACTTACATAACAGCGACTAACAACTATAAGACTAACGACTATACGACTAACGACTACCAGACTATCGCAGAGGACGTCCTCCAACGCTTCACCCCCGTCGGGCTAGAAGAAATGGAGGATATGGCATTGCTCCGCCGCATCGATACCAAGTACGTGCTCAGCGAGACGCAGCTCTATCGGGCGCTCAGCCACCTGGCGGCGGACTATCGCGTACTGGAAGTCGAGGGACAGCGGCAGCAGCATTACGAGACGCTCTACTTCGACACGCCGGATTTCGCGCTCTACCGCCAACATCACGACGGCTGGCGCAGCCGCTACAAGGTCCGCTCGCGTATTTACGCGGACTCAGGCCTGACCTTCCTCGAGGTCAAGCACAAGACGAACCAAAACATCACCGTCAAATATCGCATCCAGACGCCGGAGATCGTTACCGAGATTGATGATTGG
>JAIOAS010000112.1 GCA_019873725.1 Chloroflexota bacterium
CCGGCTATTGCAAAGCTTGATTTTTGCGGTAAAATGACATCAGAGTGTTGAATCGACCAATCGAAATTCTGCCATTGCGTGTAAGGAGAAATTGAATGTCAGCGAAAGCGATTTGTCCATCTTGCGGCGAGTGGGTCAAACTCCCCGACCATCCCAAGATTGGTCAAAAGATTACCTGCCTGCAATGCGAGGCCGACCTGGAAGTTATCGAAGTCAACCCCGTCGAGCTTGATTGGGCCTTTATGGAAGACGAACTTGACGAAGAAGACTGGGATGACGACGAGGAGTGGGATGAGGAGGAAGAGTGGGACGACGAAGACGACGAAGATGAGGAGTGGGACGAACGATAATTCCTCAGTGCGTCGATCGGTGTGCCCAGATCATAAGCCAACCTGCCCCGTTCAATATGAACGGGGCAGGTTTTTGTAAGACAATTCTTACGCTTACTTGCCGTTTGTTCGCATTTGAGTATTATTATAGTTGGAATTAAAACACCTTGCACCAGCTCGCGGAATAAAAGGATCGCATTATGGGCTTCGATTTCTGGCGCACGCTAGGGGAATTTGCGTTGGAGTTCCCCTTAGAGTTGCCGAATATTGCTTTATCCATCATTTATATCGGCCTGTTTCTCTGGGCGCTGTGGCTGCGCTCCTCGGATTTCAAAAAGATGGATGGAAAAGCATGGTTATTCTTCGGACTCTGTCTGATCCTACTCTTCCCCACACGCTCATTGTTGGTGCTTTACCGTCATCAATTCGGTGCATTACCGGCTTCGCCGATCAGTGTGCTACCCGCTACCCCAACGCTGTCCCTGGTAGGACTTTTCCTGGTGGCCCTGGTGGCAATCAAATTAGGCCCTGGACCGGGTTTGATCGCCAACCTGGTGGCGGCCATCACCTGGGCCTGGTTTGGGCCGTTGACCTTCACCGATGTGATGGCGATTGCCACGTGGGGATTAGCCACCGGCTATCTGCTCCATCAAACCTACAAAGGTGAACTGTACGACCTCTTTCGTCGGCCACTGTTCGCGCTGCCCGGCGCCACGCTTCTTCCATTGGGATTCCTGTCGCTCAGTCGACTGATTACCAACCTTCCTCCGGGCGGGCTGTTAGCGATCGACTATGTGATCGCCGTCTGGAACAATGAGTGGCCGCTGTGGATTGTCGGTGCGGCGGCACTCGGCATTCTCTTCCAATTACTCTTCCGCAATCCGAAGTGGCGGGCCTTCCAGCGCGCCGACACCGTGTCGCTGTACAGCAAATCCATTCGCGCCAGGCTCATCATCATCATCATCCCGCTGGTGTTGCTCAGCGTCATTTTGTCCATGGTCGCCGTCACCTCACGGGCGATCAATCTGGCCCGCGAGCAATCGCTGGATGAGATGCGCCGCAGCGCCGAGAACGCCGTCAACAGCCTGACCTATTTCCACTACTCCGGCCAAAACTTGATTGCCACCTTCGCCGAAGATCAAGCCCTGCTCAGCCCGGACCCCCAGGAACGGATGAAAGCATTGACAACGGCGCGGCAGGTCGTCCCGTTCTTCCAAGAGCTAATACTCGTCGATCGAAATCTGAAGATTACCGAGGCCGTTCCTGACGAAGCCCGCACCCTGGGATTATCGGCAGAAGAGGAGCTGGCGTTGAGCCGTTCCAGTTCGCTTGTTCCCTTCTCATCGGTCACGCGTATGTCGAAATTACCTTCCGGTCAGTACGGAATCACGCTGGTGAGGCAGATTTTCAGAAACGGCGACAGCATCGATCAACCTCCAGAAGGTTATCTACTGGGGCGGGTACAGTTGGATATGAACCCGGAGATGCGTCGGGCCCTGGAGGCGCTGCAGGCTGCCGGCGGATCGGGGGCGGGCTTCATCCTGGACGAGGGCGGTTTCATCATCGCCCATCCTAACCCTGAACATGTGATGCGGCCCTGGAGCCCAAATAAGGATGCCTTGCAGTACACCGCCAACATCGAGCGTGGCACCGCCTACGAAGATGTCAGCGCCGATGGCTACCGCGTTCTAATCTATACGCTCAACGTGGAAGGGACGCCTTATCGGGTTGTACTGCAACTCCCCTTCAGTACTGTCCTTGAATCAGCGGCCAAAATTTCCAGCCCGCTGTTGTTTGTGCAGATTGTCATGGGCGCCTTACTGCTTATCGCCATCCCCTATTTCGCCACCCACATCATCCGCCCCCTCAACACGCTGGCCGAAGCTGCCGATCACATCGCCGGCGGCAACCTGACCGTGCCGGTAGCCATCTCCGGTGAGGACGAAATCGCACAACTGGGGAGTGCCTTCGAACAGATGCGCGTCAGGCTGAAAGCCCGCCTGAATGACCTCTCACTCTTGCTCAACATCGCGCAGAGCGTCTCTGCCACGCTCGATCTGGAACGGGGGGTGCACCCGATCCTGCAAGGCGCGCTGGAAGAAACAGGGGCGAGTATCGCGCGCTTCGTCATGCTGGGGGGAAGTGAGCGCCCGCAACGCGCCTTTGTCGCCGGAGGCGACCCCGCCACAAACCAGAGCAACGCCTATGCGGAGCTGGATCGCGCGTTTGCGGCCGTCCTCACACGTCGGCGCGATCCACTGGTGATCCAGGACCTGACGCAACTCAAAGGTGCAGCCGCGACTGATAACCTGCAAAGTGTGGCCATTTTCCCCGTGCGCCCGCAAAACAGCACAGTGGCTGTGTTGTGGGTAGGCGACGAGAAAAAAGACGCCTTCGATGAAGCGCGCGTCAACTTCCTCTCCACACTGGCGAGCCAGGCCGCCGTGCTGGTCGAAAATGCCCGGCTGTTCCAGGCGGCCGAAGGCGGCCGACGACGCCTGGCCGCCATCCTGGCCAGCACCACCGACGCCATTCTCGTCACCGATGCCGAAGGGCGGCTGCTCCTGACCAATCCGGCGGCGCAAAACCTGTTGGCCCTGGATGACTCAGCTTTGGGACGTCCGCTGAGCAGTCTGGCGCTGCCTGAAGCGTTGGCCCAGGCGCTGAGCCCGTCGCGGGACGATCAACAACTGCCGGCTGTCGAAGTTCCCATCGACGACCGGCGCACCTTCTACGCCAGCATTGCCCCCATCACAGGCACGGAGGGAAGCACGTTGGGCATGGTGGCGGTGATGCGGGACGTCACACACTTCAAGGAACTCGATGAAATGAAATCCGAGTTTGTGGCGACGGTGTCCCACGACCTGCGCGCGCCGTTGACGTTCATCCGCGGGTATGCCACCATGTTGGTGATGGCCGGCGACCTGAACGAGAAACAACACGACTATCTGGAGCGCATTCTCGAAGGCATCGATCAGATGAGCGCCCTCATCGGCGATCTCCTCAACCTGCGGCGCATCGAAGCCGGTGTGGGCATTCGCCAAGAGCCCTGCCGCCTGGGCCTCATCCTGGTGGAAGCGGTCGACGCAATGCGCGCACGGGCCACGTCGAAGGGCGTTACCCTGCGCCTGGAACCGACGGAAGGCGCGCCCACCGTCACCGGCGACCGCACCCTCTTGCGACAGGCAGTGAGTAACCTGGTGGATAACGCCATCAAATACACCCCCGCCCCAGGTCAGGTGAGCGTGGGATTGAGCACCACAGCGCACGAAGCTGTGATCCACATCACCGACACCGGCATCGGCATCGCACCGGAAGATCAGGTCAGACTGTTCGAAAAATTCTATCGCATCAAGCGCCGCGAGACCGGCAACATCCAGGGTACCGGACTGGGCCTGGCGCTAGTCAAGTCGATCATCGAACGGCATGGCGGACGTGTCTGGGCTGAAAGCGTCCCCAATCAGGGTAGCACATTCTATATCGCCCTCCCCTTGCCAGAAGAAGCCTCAATATCCAATAACCCATGATTGAAAACTGACGAGGAAATAGATGAAGATCAAAATCTGGGGTGCGCGTGGCTCAATTCCTGCTCCACTCAACTCCGCCCATATTGAAGAAAAGATATGCCAGGCGATTTTGAACATGCCACAGATCGACACACAGGACCCGGAGGCAGTCCAGGCCTACGTGAGCAAGCTCCCCCCGATGGTGCGCGGAACGGCAGGCGGAAATACGGCCTGCGTGGAAGTGCAGGCCGACGGTCAACTTATCATCCTTGATGCCGGTTCCGGCCTTTATCCCCTGGGCCTCGAATTGATGAAAGGGGCGTTTGGACAGGGCCAGGGCACGATGCACCTCTTCATCAGCCACCCGCATTGGGATCACATCCAGGGATTCCCGATGTTCGCGCCGGCCTTCGTGCCCGGCAATCGCATCTATATCTATGGCGCGCACGATCTCAAGACTGCTTTCGAGATTCAGCAACGCCCGCTGACATGGCCGGTCACGCTAGACTATATGCTGGCGCATATCGAGTTTATCCGAGTCACACCAGGCGAGCCGTTCTTCATCGACAAAGTGCGCGTCGAGGCGCTCAAAAATGTGCATCCCGGTGACGCCTACAGCTACCGCTTCGAAGATCAGCACAGCATTTTCGTTTACGCCAGCGACGCCGAATACAAAAAGCTGGAAGATGACGTCGTTAGCCCCCATGTGACATTCTTCCGCAATGCCGATGCCCTCATCTTCGATGCGATGTATACCCTGCAGGATGCGTGGATCAAGGAGGACTTTGGGCACAGTTCGGCCATGATCGGCGTAGACCTGGCCCAGGCCGCCGGCGTCAAACGATTGATCCTCTTTCACCATGATCCCTCGTATACCGACGCCCAAATCGAACAAATCTATACAACTGCCGTAGCCTATCAGAAACAACGTGCGTTCACCTTCGAGACCGTGGTCGCCTACGAGGGCATGACTTTCGATCTGACGCCGCCCGGCGCTATGGACCTGCAATTTACGCCCAACGGCGAAACCGCTATCGTCACCCCGACCAGTATCTTCGACGAGTTCGGCATCGACGCCCTGGCACGGCAACTGACCGAGATGTCCGACCCGCACTCACCGACCAGTTCGATCATCGATCTGTCGCAGGTTGAAACCTTCACCACGGCCAGCCTCAAAGCGCTGGTCGCCTTCCGCCAGCAATGGCGCGGGAAGCCGATCATCCTCGCCAACCCACCGCAAAACGTCAAACACATCATCGAATTGGGCGGCTGCGCCGATTTCTTCACCGTCTATCCCTCGGTGGAGGCCGCACTCAGCGCCGTGCAAGCCCGCGAGGCGCTGAATCTGCCTGGACAAATGATTAAAAACCGCTACCGCATCGAGAGCAAAATCGGCGAGAGTATGTTGGGAACCGTGCTCAAAGCCACCGATATCGAAGAGAACCGCACAGTCGTGCTGAAAATCCTCTCGTCAGCCTTTAGCGCCGCGACGATTGACCGCTTCATGCAGCAGACGCAACAGATCGTCGCCCTGGATCACCCCAACATCGTCGAAGTGTTCGCGTGGGATCGCCAGGAGAACTACGTGCTGAGCGTCGAAGCTTACGTTCCCTACCGTACGCTGCAAGATTTTCTGAACGAACGCGCCGCCAGCCCGGATGCGGCGATCACTCCCTCCGGCTTCAGTAACAGCCCGGCATATCTGCTCGAAATCGCCCTGGACATCATCAGCGCGTTGGAATATGCCCACAGTCACGGCGTAGTGCTGGGTGACCTCAAGCCGCAGAACATCTTCCTCACCCCGCAGGGCGCGCGTTTGACCGGCATCGGCCTGGGCCGCCTCGAGGAAGGCCGCAATCTACTCGACACACCCAGACTCTTTCTCACCGCCGATTACCTGGCGCCAGAACAAATCCTCGGTGAAGCCCTGGACGCGCGCACGGACCTGTATGCCTTTGGCGTCATTATGTACCAGCTTTTTACCGGACATTTACCCTTTGAGGAAGCGGGGCTTGGCGGGACGACCGCGCCGGGTGAAATGACCGAACAGGCCATCTTGCGCAGTCACCTGCGCAATTCCCCGCGCCCTCCCCGTGATTTTACCGGGCCGGATGGCAGGCCCCGGATTTCGGCTTCGCTGGAACACCTGATCCTCAAATTGCTGGATCAGAATCCCAACAATCGTTACGCCAGCGCCCAGCAAGTGCGACGCATCCTCAGTAACTTGCTCAGCGATATCGAATCCGCAGCCCGTCCCCGCACACAACTGCTGATAGGACGCGAGAAACAAGTCCAGACGTTGCGCGCCTGTTGGGAAGAAGCCATCACCGGACACGGCCAACTGGCCTTCATCACCGGAGAGCCGGGTATTGGCAAGACACGCCTGGCACAACAGGTCGCGGCGCAAAGCCACCCGCCGGTGTTGCTTGTCGGTCATTGTGAGGATAGCGAAGGACAACCGGCCTACCGGCTGTTCACCGAGGTGCTGCGCGAGTATCTCAACACCGTGCCGCCGGAATTCTTCGACACCGAGGCCCGCCAGCAAATCGCTAACTTCGCGCCACTGATCCCTGAAATTCATCAGATGTTACCCGAACTGCGTGTCGCGCCACCGCTCGATCCCCACCAGGAACAACTGCGCCTGATGACCAGCCTCACCCAATTCATCCGCCGCGCCACGCAGGAACGTCCCTGGTTCCTCATTCTGGAAGACCTGCACTGGGCCGATACCAGCAGCCTGGAACTCTTACTCTATCTGGGACAGCATATCCCCACCATGCCGATCTTCGTCCTGGGGACCTACAGTGACACCGAAGTAGAACGGGGGCATCCACTCCTGGAGACGTTGCGCGGACTGCGCAGCCACCCCACGTATCGCCACATCCCCCTCGAGCGATTGACCGAAGAGGAAGTCGAACTGGCACTCACCTATCTGTGGGGGCGGATCGTTCCCGAAGCGCTGGTGGCAAAAATTTACGCCCAAACTGCCGGTAATCCATTCTATGTGGAAGAAGTCGCCAAAGTTTTGGAAGACGACGGCTTGATTCCGCCAACCGGCGTCAGTGCAGACCCCTCGTGGTACGAACAGGCCCTCAAAGAAGTGCGACTCCCACAAAGCGCGCGAGAAACCGTCTGGCGACGCATCGAGCGATTGAGCGTCGAGACACGCAGCGTCCTGCGGCAGGCGGCAGTGCTGGGCCAGACCTTCCGCTATGAAGACCTGCTAGAAATGAGCGATCTGTCGGAATGGCAACTCCTCGAGTGTCTCGATGAAGCCTTCGAGCACCAGCTTATCGAGGAGATTCCCTCCGATACACAGACACGCGGACTGCGCTTGCGTTTCCGTCAAGCAGAAATCCAGGATGTAATCTACGCCGATCTGGGGCCGTTGCGGCGGCGACTCTTGCATCGCAAGGCCGGCGAGGCGCTGGAACATCACGCCGCCGGGAAAGCCGATGGCGCCGGAGCCATTGGCGCCCTGGCCGAGGAGCTGGCCTATCACTTTGGGGAGGCCAACGACATCGATAAAACCATCACCTATAGCCTGCAGGCGGCACGACAAGCCCACCTCGCCTATGCCAACGCGACCGCACTGCAATGGTACACGCGCGTGTTGGAGATCCTCCACAAGGCCGAGCCGGAAATTGTGGCCCGTCACCACGAATCGCTGTTGCTGGCGCACCAATCCTCAGGCACCATCCTGACGCTGACCGGGCAGTATGACGAGGCCCTGGCCCACTATGCGATGGCGCAGGCTCTACTCGAAACTCAACCCCCGTCAGATGCCCGGTGCCGGCAAATGGCCGAACTGTGCTACGAAATCGCCACAGTCTACGAACTCCGCGACGATTACGACACCGTTTTCGCCTGGTTACAACGCGGCCTGGAGACCATCGCTGATCTGGCGCCGTCTGTGGAAGCAGCGCGTATCTACCTCTTGGGCGCCAAAGTTCATTCACGGCAGGGGGACAACGCCCAGGCACTCGCATGGTGTCAAAAGAGCCTGGACATCGCCACGCGCATCGCTACCCCTGAAGGAAAACGGGCCTATGGCGCGGCGCTCTACACCCAGGCAGGCATCGATATGCGTCTGGGCAACCTCGACAACGCCATTCAGTTCTGCCAGGAAAGTATCCGCGCCTACCAGGAAGTCGGCGACCTGGCCGGCGAATCCAACGCACACATCAACCTGGCCGGCGCCTATGTCCTGCGCGGTGACTGGGAACAGGCCAGCGCCGCCTATCAGCGCGGTGGAGCGATCAAACGCGAGATCGGCGACATCTACGGGCAGGCGATCAGCAGTAACAACCTGGCCAATCTGTATCTCAAACGGGGGGAATGGGAAAAAGCACGTGACATGTACACGCAGTCCCTCACCATCTGGCAAAATATCCATGCCCCGCGTGGCGAAGCTGTGGCGCTGCTCAACCTGGCGCAGGTCTACATCCACCAGGAAAACTGGCCCCAGGCACAACAATACCTGGAGCAAAGCCAAACCCTGCTCGATGACATCGGCTCCAAAGAATTCCTCCCCGAACTGGAGCGACTCTGGGGTGAATTCTACTTCAAGACCAACGATTTAGATCAGGCTATGCAACACGCCCAGCAGGCCATCACACTGGCCCGCACCTACAGTGATCCGCTTGAAGAAGCCATCGCGCATCGTCTGGTGGGCCAGATTCATCTGGCAACTATGGCACCACCAGCGGCGGAAGAGGCACTCAACGCCAGTTTGAAGATGCTTCGTAGCCTGAATAACGAGCACGAAATTGCCAGAACAAAACTCGCCTTAGCCCGTCTAGGCTTGACCGAAAAGACAATGCCCCGCGACAAGATGCGGACGTACCTGCAGGAAGCCATCGAAACGTTCGAGAAACTAGGCGCGCGTGTCGACCTTGCCCAAGCTGTGGCGTTGAGACAAAAAGAAGGATAACCCCCCTTACCTGTACTCAGGTACAAGGAAAAATCTGTCCGTATGCCTGATGACAAACCCGCGCACGCTTGCTACAATGAGAGCATCCTAAAACGCAAGCGTGCGTGTTCAAACCGCGCGCTGTGGCTTGAAAAGAAGGAGCGTCGACATGCGAAATAGCCTGCGCCGAAATTTGCGCGCCCCACGTCTGAAAGTGGGGCACACCTTAGCCTTCACCAGTGCCATGGTGACCGCCAGCAGCGTTGTGCTGGCGGAAATACTGGGATTAGGACTGCTGGCCCTCCTGCGAGGTGAGATCACCTGGGGCTTACACATCGGCATTGTCATCATCGCCTCTGCTGTTTTCGGTCTGTTGTTAGGGGCGCTGTTTAACCACTCACTTACCCGTCGTCTGCGCCGGATAAACAACATCAGCCAGGCCTGGCTGAGAGGCAACCTGGCGTTGCGCATCTACGACACTTTCCCTGACGAGGTGTGCCAGATCGGCGATCAACTCAACGCGCTGGCCGAACAACTTGAGGAAGACGAAGAGGACCTCGCTGTGTTGCGCGAGCGCAACGCCCGCCTGACCGATCAAGTGCGCGCGCTGGCCGTCGTGGAAGAACGTAACCGATTGGCCCGCGAACTGCACGACAGCGTCAAACAGCACCTCTTCAGTTTGGCGATGACCGCCAGCGCCATCCGCACCCATTTCGAAACATTGGAACGCGCGCCAGAAACCATATCGCCTGCCACTATCACGGCCTTAAGTGATATGGTGCGCGAGATCGAAACGGCAGCCCAGCACGCTCAACGCGAGACAACCCGGCTCATCGAAGACCTGCGCCCCGGTTCACTGCAAGAGCAGGGCCTGGCCGCCGCGCTCAACGATTATACGCTGCTCTTTGGCGCGCAGGAACATCTCCTCATCTACCTGGAAGTGAGCGGCGACGACAAACGCCTGCCGCCCGCCGTCGCTGAGGCACTCTATCGCGTCGTGCAGGAGGCGCTGCACAACGTCGCCCGGCACGCCAAAGCCACGCGCGTCGACGTCCACTTGCGTAGCAGCGTCGAACGTGTTACACTGACCATCGAGGACAACGGCATTGGCTTTGACACTGCACAACGCAGTCCTGGTTTAGGGTTGGCGAATATGCAAGAACGCATGCTCAATGTCGGCGGGCGGTTAACGCTGGAGAGCCAGTCAGGTGTCGGCACAACCATCATGGCCGAAGTTGAACTGCCCTACACGCCCACGACGCTCCCGGCTCCGACCAGCACAGCTCCCATATCGTACCAACCGGATTTGAGCGTCGAAAACTGGGCATGGCTGGGCGCAAAACTGGTGATTCCGGTAGGGCAAACGTGGCCCTGGCTGCCTGCCGATCTGCGCTATCTGCACCGACCGCTTATCGAACCCGAGATTACGCCACTTACCTGTCACGTATCGAGCTTCTTGAGACTGGGGCGCACCTACACAATAATGTCCGGCGAGGATCAAGCACCGTTGGCGCGGATTCACCGCAGTCCGTCGGGCTACGAGTGGGAAGACGCCAACGCCTCGTGGGCGCTACGGCGCATACGCGGGCTGAGCGGGCGCATGGTCCTGACCCGCAACAAGCAACCCCTGGCCGCAGTACAATATCAGGGACGCCAGATGAACACCTGGAGCGAGATCATCTACGACAACCGCGGATACCGACTTGCTTATACCAAATCTGACGCCGGGTGCGCCTTCGTCCTCTACGACGAGATCGGACAGGAATTGCTCCACTGTAAAAACAACGGCGCTTACCAAATCACGGTTTATCGTGCGCTGCCGCTGCCCCTGCTGTTAATGACAACGGCGCGCATCGTTGACGAATTAGCTGTAATGCTATAATCTCTATCAATTTCACATTCGAAAGGAGTACCATGAGAACGATAGTCGGTATGATCTATACACTAAAGCCCTATGAACGCGGTATCAAGGAGACCCTCGGCAAATACGACAGTTTCGTCATGCCCGGCCTCGGCTTCCAAATCCCCTTCTTCCAGATCGTCCGCGTGCGCGACATCCGCGAACACACCATGGACATCCCCCCGCAGCCGGTGATCACGAAGGACAACGTCGAAATCCGGGTGGACGGCGTGATGTGGGTGCGCCCCAAGTCGGACGAAGAGTCGATCAAGCGCACCTTCTACAACATCGACAACTGGAAGCGCGCCGTCATCCAACTGGCAATGACCAACCTGCGGCAGGAGTTCGGCGACTTGACCCTGGACGAAAGTCTGGTGGCCCGCGAGAAAATCGCCAATAATCTCCAGAGCGTGCTGAATACATTTGCCGCCGATTGGGGTCTGGTGGTGAGCAAAGTTGAAATCATGCTGATTGACCCGCCTGAAGATATTAAAGTGGCCATGCACAAGCAAAAGACCGCTGAACAGGAACGCCGTTCGATGCGCTTGCTGGCGACCGGTGAATTCGAAGCGGCCGAACAGCAAAAGCTTGCCACCATCCAACGCGCCGAAGGTGAGCGCGAAGCCATCATTCGCAAAGCTGAAGGGGAACGCGAAGCCGCCATTCGCGTTGCCGAAGGGCGCGCGGAAGCCATCCGCCTGGTCAACGAGGCTGCCGAGAAATACTTCCAGGGTAACGCCCAATTGCTGCGCCAGCTAGAGATGACCGAAAGCGCCCTCAAAGACAACGCCAAGATCGTCGTCACCGAGCACGGCGTCAGCCCCACCCTGCTTCTGGGCAACCTGCCGGTCGAGGTATCTAAAAAGTAGATTAGGAATAGGCAATCAGTAACCGGTAACTGGGGATTGGGGGATCTGCCCCCAATCCCTGATTACCAATCCCTATACGGGAGCATACCATGCACATCACTATGATCGGACACAGCACGACATTGATCGAAGCCGATGGCGCTAAGATCCTCACCGACCCGTACTTTGGGACGCGGGGAAATCCGGCGTACAAGCGCGTCGCGCCGCCGGCGAAATCGCGCGAGGCGTTCGGCGACGTGGATCTGGTACTCGTCTCGCACAACCACTGGGATCACGTGGACCGGCCATTCTTGCGCGCGCTGCCCGACAGTGTCGCGGTCGTCACGCCCAGGCGGGCCAGGTGGCTGACACAGCTCAGCGGGGCAAAGCATCCCGTGGGGCTGTCGCCGTGGGAAGCGAAGACATTCGGGCAAGTGACGGTGACTGCGGTTCCGGCGCTGCATCCGGCGCTCGCGGGCGGATTTGTGATCCAGGTGGAAGGCAAGTGCATCTACTTCGCGGGCGACACTTATTACGGCGCGTTTATGACCAAAATTGCCCGTCAGTGCACGATCGATGTCGCGCTGATACCCGTCACCACCTACCGCATCCCGCTGACAATGGGCGAAAAGGCCGCCGTGCGCGCCGTCATCGCCCTTGCGCCGCGAGTCGTCATCCCCATCCACCTGGGCATCCAACCGCGCGCGCCGTTCCTGCGCACCCGCCATACGCCTGAAGGTTTCGCGCGCCGCATACAGGGCGCCAGATTGGCAGCCGACGTTGTGCGGCTGAAAGAAGGGGAAAGCTGGTCGCATTAGGCTCCGATCCCCGAAAGGGAGGACTACGATGTCAATGGATGACTATAAAAGCTATTTCGAAGAGGAAGAAAAGCCAGCGTCAAACCCGGCGCGCCGGTGGTGGGACGGCCTGATCCTCGGCCTCATCCTCGGCGGCATTGCAGGATTTCTCATCGGCGGCGGAAACCTGGGCGGTTTCATCGAAAACATGCAAAGCGGCTTTGACTCCGAGAACGCGGTGGTCATTTTCACCATCATCGTCGTGATCGGCGTTGCGATGCTTAAAAGCATTGGGATGCGCAGAAATAGGGTCGAAAATGCCCAAACAATCCGGTGGGCGATTATGATGATGTTGATCGCTATGGCGCTGGCCTTTGGCGTCATCTTTTTCGCGGAGGGCTAATCACACAGGGTAAAACTATGACTTCAGAAACGAACGGCGAACGCATCACCGTCTTTATCGTCGATGACCACGACGTTGTCCGCAAGGGACTGCGCTTTTATCTGAGCGCGCATCCCGACATCGCCATCGTGGGTGAAGCTGGCGACACGCAAACCGCTATCGAAGGCTGCGCCGAGCACGTGCCCGATGTCGTCCTCATGGACCTGGTGCTGCCGCTCAAACCGGGCGGGCAGCCCTCCGACCAGGGCGGCGTACAGGCTACGCGGCAGATCCGCCAGAACAGCCCGCACACACAGATTGTCGTGCTGACAAGCTACGCGCAGGACGAGTTACTCTTCTCCGCAATCAAGGCCGGGGCGCTTTCGTACCTGCTCAAAGACGCCGACGCGCAGACGGTGCTGCACGCTATCCGCGCGGCCAGCCGGGGCGAGGCGAGCCTGCACCCACGCATCGCCCGGCGGCTGATGAGCGAAGTCAGCGCGACCGGCCCCACCCACGATCCCGCCGCCGAGTTGACCCCGCGCGAAATGGAAGTGCTGCAACTCATCGCACAGGGGCAAAGCAACGCCGAGATCGCCGCGGAACTTGTCGTCACCGAGCGCACCGTCAAGGCCCACGTGAGCAACCTCCTCAGCAAGCTCCACCTCTCCGACCGTACCCAGGCCGCCATCTACGCCTGGCGCGAAGGGCTGATCGAGAAAACATAAGACGAGGCCGATATGCAAAACGACGCAATCCCTGCAATTCAAACCGTCAATCTCACCCGCCGCTTCGGCGCCTTGACCGCCGTGGATAAACTAAACCTGTCCGTGCCGCGCGGCGTGATCTTCGGCTTTCTGGGGCCGAACGGCGCGGGCAAGTCCACGACGATTCACATGGTCATCGGGCTGCTGCCGCCGACGGCGGGGACGGCTTACGTGAGCGGCTTCGACATCCTCACCGCGCCGCTGGAGGTCAAACGGCGCATTGGTGTCGTGCCGGAAAACCTCAACCTCTACGAACGCCTCACCGCTGCCGAACAGATCGAGCTGGTGGGACGCCTGTACGGCCTCGACCGAACTGAGATCAAGCGCCGCATCCCGCCACTGCTGGAGATGCTCGAACTGGACGATGCCGGGAACAAGATGATCATCGACTATTCGCAGGGGATGCGCAAGAAGACGGCGATGGCCTGCGCGCTTATCCACGCGCCGGAGATTCTGTTCCTCGATGAACCCTTCGAGAGCATTGACCCAATCTCCACGCGGGCGATCAAGGCCACACTGCGCGAAATGGTCGAGCATCGCGGCACGACGATCTTCTTCTCCACGCACGTTATGGAACTGGCGGAGCGCTTCTGCGACCAGGTGGGCATCATCAACAAGGGGCAGCTTGCCGGCGTGGGCAGCATCGCCGATCTGCGCGAGCGCGCGTCCCTGCCGCCCGACGCGCCGCTGGAAGACGTTTTCCTGCGCACGGTCGGCGCAGAAGTCGCCGATCAAGGGTTGCTCGACTGGCTGACGGGACAGGCAGCGTAGTATGTGGCGCGACCTGAAAAACCTCTTGTGGCTCCAGGGCCGGCTCACCGTATCCATGTTCCGCATGCGCCGGGCCAGCGAACGGTTGCGCGTGGCGGGCGTCATACTCCAGGTTGTGAGCTTTGTGTTTGCGCTGCCGTTTTTCGTGGGCATGGGAATCGGCATTGCCGTCCTCGGCATACTGCTGTTTACCCCGCAGGCCAACTACGAATTCCTGATGTTGGTGAACAATGGTCTGTTCGCTATATGGCTGATCTTGCCGGCGTCGTACAACTCGCAGGTCGTGGAACGCTTCGAGATGTCGCGCCTGTTCGCCTACCCGATCCGTTTCCGCAGCATCGTGGTGGGCAGCACACTCATCTCCCTGCTGACGATGACGGGGGTATGGTCGGTGATCCTGCTGGGCGGAGAGATCATCGGGCTGACGTGGCACCAACCGTTGGCGCTGCCGATCATTTTGTTGGGCGCTCTGCCGACCTTTGCCATACTCGTGCTCACAGGCCGGATTATGGAAGACCTCTTCGACCTGGTCGCCGGAGATCGCCGTCTGCGCACGCTGGTGATCACGGTGATGATGCTGCCGTTTATGCTGTTGGCAATCGGACAGTCGTTCATCCAAAGCGCGATTCAGAACTATGAACACATCCCGTTCTTACAAAAACTGCCGATCCAGGAGCTACTTGCCCAGTTATCGACCGCCCAGAATCCCAGCCAGTTCCTGGAAATCCTGCGCCCTTCGCGTGTGCTGATATGGCTGCCTGCCGGTTGGACGACGGCAGGCATGGCCTCTGCGTCTGCCGGAGCATGGGGACGTAGTGTGTTGTTTCTGGCGATTTCGCTGACGGCGGTCGGGCTATTGCTGTGGCTGCACGCGGGCATCACGCGGAAGCTGATGCAAGGCGCGGCGGTGGGATTGGGCGCAGAGCGCGTGCGCATCCGCGAATCGCGCTTCAGCGGACGCTTGCCCGGCCCGCCAACGTTCTGGGCGCTCCTGCGTAAGGATTGGCTCTACATGTGGCGCAGCCCGGCGGCGCGGCGAATGATCTTCGGCGGGCTGCTGGCGATTCTGCCGGCGATGCTCGTCCTCTGGCAGCCGGGAAGCGAAGACAGCACATTTCAAACCTACCTGCCACTGTTTGCCGGACTGATGACCATTGTGATGTTGAGCATGATGATCAACATGAACATCGCGTCGAACTACTTCGGCATCATCGACCGGGAAGGGTTCGGCGCGCTGGCCTTGTCGCCGGTCGATCGCCGCCAATTCATCGTTTCAGCGAACGTCACAACGTTCATCATTGCAGCGGTGCTCTACGCTATCGTCCTCAGCCTGCTGGCGATGTTCACACAAGCCTGGACCATTGTGCCTCTGGGGTTGTGCCTGGGCGTATGCTTGCAGATCAGCGGTAGCCCGCTCTACACGCTCGCGTCGATCATCGGCCCGTATCGGACGCAGCTTCAGTACACGTCCGGCACACGTCAGCGGGGCAATCTGTGGGGAATGTTGGCGTGGTTCATCGCCGGCATCCCCATGACG
>JAIOAS010000113.1 GCA_019873725.1 Chloroflexota bacterium
GTCTCAATCCACGAGATGGTGCAGAAGTTGACGCAACAGGGCTGGATTTGCTATTATCCCTATCGCGGCGTCACGTTGAACGCGCGAGGCGAGGCGGTGGCGCTGGCCCTGTTGCGTCGGCATCGCCTGTGGGAGCGCTTTCTCACCGACATGCTCGGTGTGCCCTGGGCCGAGGCCCACGAGATCGCCGGCGCGCTCGAACACGCCGCTCCCGAGTCGGTGACGGAGCGCCTGTCCGCCCTGTTGGGCGACCCGGTGAGTTGTCCCCATGGCGTGCCGATCCCCCCGAGCAAACGCGCGTATGTCGATACCTGTTTGCGCCACGTGCCGGTCGGCGCGCGTGGCCGGGTGACCCGCATCGCGCCGGAATCCGGCGACATTTTGCGCGACGTGCAGGCCTGGGGCCTGCTGCCGGATTGCCCGATCACTGTGGTTGAACAGCGCGATGCTGCCATCGTCGTCCAGGTGGAAGATCGATTGCTGAACATTCCCCTGGAAAGCGCAAAGGTGATTTGGGTTGAGGTTCTTTAGTGGCTGCTGGAACAATTTCCTGCTTGGGCCGGCCTCTGACCGTGCCCGTCTGAGGTTTGCGGTGGCGCACCAGCCACAGTTTTTGGGGGCAGCATTTATCTTTTTGGGTGGGGGTATTATTGATGGTCCCATTAACAGCGTTACAGCCAGGGCAGACGGGATTGATTCACCGGCTGCGCGGCGGACATCGCTTTGTTTCACGGTTGGCGGCGCTCGGATTCACGCCGGGCGCGCCGGTGACGGTCACGCGCAATCACGGCATCGGTCCGTTGATTGTTGCGGTGCGCGGCACGCAGGTCGCTCTGGGGCGCGGCGAAGCCGGCCACGTTTTGGTCTATCTGGAGGACGGCGATGCAGCGATTAGCCAGGGTTGAGCCAGAAACGGCAGCACCCCATACGGGTGAATGTGTCACCATCAAAGTGGCATTGGCCGGCCAGCCGAACGTGGGGAAGTCCACCATCTTCAACGGGCTGACCGGCATGAACCAACATGTCGGTAACTGGCCTGGCAAGACGGTGGAGCAGAAAACCGGCGGTTGTATGCGCGGCGAAAAGCAGTTCGACTTCGTCGACTTGCCGGGCACGTACAGCCTGACGGCTAATTCGGAGGAGGAGCGTGTGGCGCGCGATTACATCCTCCACGAGCGCCCTGATGTAGTGGTGGCCGTTGTCGATGCGGCGATCCCGGAGCGCAGCCTGTATTTGCTGGCCGAACTGCTGCTCCTGCCTGCGCCGGTAGTGCTGGTGTTGAACATGATGGACGTGGCCGCGCAGGAAGGCATCCAGGTGGAACCGCGTGTGCTGGAAGCCGCGCTTGGGATTCCTGTGGTGCCGATGGCGGCGACGAAGGGCCAGGGTTTCGAGACGCTGTTGGATGCTGTAGTCGCGGTGTGGGATGGGACGTATCCCTACAACCCGCATCGCCCGGTAATTTTACCCGCGCACCAGACGGTGCTGGAGGAGCTTATCACCTGGGTTGCCGCCTACGTCCCCAAAACGTATCCGGCGGACTGGGTCGCATTGAAACTATTGGAAGGCGACGACGAGATCGTGGCGCTGATGCAGGCGGTGCTGCCCGCCGACATGTGGATGCGTGTCCATGAGATGCTGCGCCAACACGAGGATGCCATCCTTGACATTGCCGGTGCGCGCTATGCCTGGATTGCGCGCATGATCCGCGCGGCGGTCGTGCGTCCAAAGGTCGGTCAGATGGGGCTGACGGCGCGCCTGGACAGGGCGCTCACGCATCCGTTGTGGGGGACGCTGGCCTTGTTGGGCGTGCTGGCGGTCGTCTTCTGGCTGACGTATGCTATCGGTTCGCCGTTACAGAATGGGTTGGATGCACTGATTTTGCAGGGCGCCGGGGCGCTCCATGATGGACTGCAAAACGCTCTGCCGCATTGGATGGTCGATCTGCTTGCCGATGGTCTCATCGGCGGCGCGGGGATGGTCATCACGTTCCTGCCGATCCTGGTGATCTTCTTCGCCGTGCTGGGCTTCCTCGAAGACACCGGCTACATGGCCCGCGCGGCCTACATCACCGATCGCTTCATGCACGTGATGGGACTGCACGGCAAGAGCTTCCTGCCCTTGCTGCTTGGCTTTGGCTGTAACGTCCCGGCGATTCTGGGATCGCGCATTATCGAGACAAAACGCGCGCGCTGGCTTACCATCCTGCTGGCCCCGTTGATTCCCTGCACCGCGCGTATGGCCGTGATTGCCGTGCTTGCGCCGGTCTTTTTCGGCAGGGCGGCGGTGTGGGCGGCCTGGGGGTTGGTCGCGGTCAACCTGGGCGTACTGGCGCTGCTCGGCATCGTCTTCCACCGCTTCGTGCTCAAGGGGGAACAGGCAATGTTCATTATGGAGCTACCCCTCTATCACCTGCCTAACGCGCGCACGATCGGCCTGTATGTCTGGCAGAACGTGGTCGCGTTCTTGCAGAAGGCCGGGACGGTGATCCTGGCGGCGTCGGTGGTGGTGTGGTTGCTCTCGTACTTCCCCGCTGGCGGCGACGTGACGCAGAGCTACCTGGCGTGGATCGGGCGCAGCCTTGCGCCGGTCGGCGCCCTGATGGGCCTGCCCTGGACGCTCATGGTGGCGCTGCTGACCAGTTTCGTGGCGAAGGAAAACACTATTGCCACACTCGGCGTGCTCTACGGCAACTTCGAGACCGTGCTGCCCGCACTGATCACGCCGCCGGCCGCGTTGGGCTTCCTCATCGTGCAGATGCTCTTCATCCCCTGCGTGGCGACGGTGGCGGCGGTGAAACAGGAGACGCGTTCCTGGGCGTGGACACTGCTCAGCCTGGGGTTGATGCTCGTGATTTCGTTGGGAGCCGGCATCCTCGTCTACCAGGTGGGCACGCTTTTGGCGGGAGGCTGACGTGCTCAAGGCGCTGCTGACGTTGATCCGCGACGACGCCTACCGCACCCCGCAAGAA
Organism: Chloroflexota bacterium; assembly: GCA_019873725.1. Classification (GTDB taxonomy): domain Bacteria; phylum Chloroflexota; class Anaerolineae; order B4-G1; family SLSP01; genus DSWT01. The sequence continues at coordinate 2,972 of JAIOAS010000113.1, forward strand.
CTGGCGAAAACGCTGTCCGTCCCCACGCCGCTTGTCGAGCAAATGCTGGCGCAGTTGGTGGACAATGGCTATCTCGCGGTGTCAGAAGCGTGCAACGATGGGTGCGGTAGTTGTTCGCTGGCGCAGGCATGTGCCGTACGTCCCGGTGGATTGCGCTTTTGGACGTTGACGGCTAAAGGGGTTAGTGCTTGTTCGTAGGGTGTCGTCGGCCAGTTCTGGATATGTTATAATGTGGGTAAACGAGAAAGATTTCTCAGAGGTGGGAGGTCAACATGATTCGGGTATCCTATACCGGACAGTTATTTGAAGAGGATGAGCAGATTGTGGCGCTGTGTCCTGAATTGAATGTATCCAGCTTTGGCGATACTCCTCAGGAAGCTTTGAGCGCCTTACAAGAAGCTGTGGATTTATTCTTAGAAGAATGTCAGCGCATGGGGACGTTGGAACTGGTGCTGGAAGAAGCTGGCTACCGCCGCGAATCGCCGACCGCTCTACGCTGGACGCCGCGCCAGCCTGTGCAAATCAATCGGTTGGAAGCGGTGTATGCCTAAGATTACCTCGGTTGACTATCGCACGCTCATCCAGGTTTTTGAACTGGATGGGTTTCGCGTCAGCCGGCAAAAAGGCGACCACATTGTGATGATCAAACCGGGTGTGCTGCGGCCGGTTGTCATCAAGACCAGCCCGCATCAAGTCCCGGTGACGCATATCCGCACCAACCTGACTACTGCGGGGATGAGTCGTGAGCGGTATTTTGAATTGCTTGAGCAGGTCAAGTAAGCGTTGTAGTCTCCGGCAAGAAGTCGTCTGAGGTATAACGAAAAGAGGGCGCAAATTTCGCGCCCTCTTTTTATTGTGAACTTGTTTGGCGATTTAGTACATATCGCCCATACCGCCGCCAGGACCGCCAGCCGGGGCGGGGGTCTTCGGCTCGGGGATGTCGGTGATGAGCGCCTCGGTGCTGAGCACCATCGCGGCGACGGAGGCGGCGTTGAGCAGCGCGCCCTTGGTCACCTTGGCGGGGTCGATGATGCCGGCCTCGAGCATATCGAGATACTCACCGCTCATTACGTCATAGCCGATGTGGTTGTTCTTCTTCTCAGCCTGCCGGCGGCGTACTTCGGCCAGGATGACGGCCCCGTCCTCACCGGCGTTCTCCGAAATCTTGCGGATCGGCATTTCCAGCGCCTTCTTGAGGATAGACACACCGGTCTGCTCATCGGGATATTCCATCTTGAGGTCGTTCAGGACGCCCATCGCGTTCAGCAACGCCACACCACCACCGGGGACAATGCCCTCTTCGACCGCCGCGCGGGTCGCGCTCAGCGCATCCTCGACGCGGTGCTTCTTTTCCTTCAGCTCGGTCTCGGTCGCCGCACCCACGCGGATGATGGCAACGCCACCGGCCAACTTCGCCAGACGCTCTTGCAGCTTCTCGCGGTCATAATCGGAGGTGGAGTGCTCCATCTCGTTCTTGATCTGCTCGATGCGGCCCTGAATCAGCGCATCGTTGCCATGCCCACCCACGATGGTCGTTTCGTCCTTGGTGGAGATGACTTTGTCGGCGCGGCCCAGGTCGGCGAGGGTGGCGCTATCCAGCTTGCGGCCTTCTTCCTCGGTGATGACGTGCCCACCGGTGAGGATGGCGATGTCTTGCAGCATGGCCTTGCGGCGGTCGCCAAAACCGGGGGCCTTGATTGCCAACGCGGTCAGCAGGCCGCGCAGTTTGTTGACCACCAGGGTCGCCAGCGCTTCACCGTCCACGTCCTCCGCAATGATGACGAGGTTGCGCGCGCCCTTCTGCACCAGTTTCTCCAGGATGGGCACCAGGTCTTGGGCGGCGGACACTTTCTTGTCGTGAATGAGGATGTAGGCGTCCTCGATAACGGCTTCCATGCTCTCAGGGTTGGTGATGAAGTACGGGCTGATGTAGCCGCGATCGAACTGCATACCCTCGACGTACTCGGTCTCGAATTCGAGGCCCTTGGATTCTTCCACGGTGATGACGCCATCCTTGCCGACTTTGTCCATCACATCGGCGATCAGATCACCGATGGCGCGCTCCTGTGCGGAGATGGCGGCAACGTTGGCGATGTTTTCCTTGGTGTTAACTTCGACCGCGGCTTCTTTGATTGCCTCGGCGACTTTCTCGGCAGCGGTGAGGATGCCCTTCTTGAGGAGCATCGGGTTCGCGCCGGCGGCCACATTCTTCATCCCTTCTTCGATGAGGATGTGCGCCAGGAGGGTGGCGGTGGTGGTACCATCACCGGCGATGTCATTGGTTTTGGTGGCGGCTTCCTTCAACAACTGCGCGCCCATATTCTCGAAGGGGTCTTGCAGTTCGATTTCCTTGGCGACGGTCACACCGTCATGCGTGATGGTGGGGGAACCCCATTTCTTGTCCAATGCCACATTGCGGCCTTTGGGCCCCAGCGTGGTCACAACGGCGTTCGCCAAAACATCCATACCGCGCTTCAGGCCCGCGCGCGCTTCACTACCGAATTGTAATTGCTTAGCCATAGTTGACTCCTTATTCTAACGAGGATTATTGTTTGAGATTAAATGGTGAGGAATTATTCCTCAACGACACCCAGGATGTCGTCCACGCGCAAGATCAACATTTCCTTGCCGTCGCGGCTCTTGAACGTCGTACCGGCGTACTTCGCGTAGATCACCAGGTCGCCTACCTGCGGGCCGACGATTTTGCCGTCTTCGTTTTCCACTTCCACTTCGGGGCCGACCGCCAGGACTTTGCCCTGCTGCGGCTTTTCTTTGGCCGTATCGGGAAGCACCAACTGCCCACCGGCGAAGGTCATTTCCGCCTCTTCGATGGGTTCTACAACCACACGGTCATTCAAGGGTCGAATCTTCACGCTCATGACTTACCTCCACTTGATGAATTTTGATTTTTCATGTTTGGTTTTTAGCACTCTAAGACATCGAGTGCTAACTCAGCTATAATAATAGCACGGTTCAAGGGGTTTGTCAAGCACTCTCAAGGGGAGAGTGCTAAAATCTAATGAAAAATTAATATTTCCACCACGGCCTTCATGCCCCACAACAGCGCCGGCGATGGCGCGTCCAGTTCGACGACGACCGGGAACGCTACGTCTCCGCGATAGAGCACGCCCTGTGGTTCGATCCGCGCCACACGCCCGGCGAACGCCGTCTCCGGCAGCGCGTCTACCTTGACCGTGACCGTTTGCCCCACACTGACGAAGCTTACGTCGTTCTCCAGCACGTCGCGGGTGCGTACCTGCAGCCGGTCGAGCGTCGCCAGCACCGCAACAGGGCGTTCCGGCGTGACGATGTCCCCGGCTTCTACGTAGACTTGCGTGACTGTACCGGCGAACGGGGCGCGCAGTTCGGTGCGCGCCACGGCGGCTTGAGCCGCGGCGAGCGCGGCCTCCGCTTGTTGCACGGCCGCTCGGACCACCCCGATCTCCTCGGCGCGCGGCCCGGCCTGCGCCAGGGCGAGCTGCGCTTGCGCTGCGGCCAGTTGCGCCTCGGCTACGTCCACGCCCGCGTCGGTGACCTGGGCCTGCGCGGCGAACACGCGCGGGATGACGGCGAGGCGCGTTTCGGCGGCGGCGATCTTCTGCTCGACGACGGCGATTTGCTCGCGGAGCGTCTGAGCGCGCTTGTCGTCCCCGCCGTCTTTGGCCCACTGCCACTGCGTTTCGAGTTGGCGCTTCTCGGCCCGCGCCGCTTCGAGTTGGGCGCGCACGGCGGCGACCTGCGCGTCGCGTGCGGCGACGGTGAGCTGATTGCGTAGCGCGGCGGCCCGCGCCACGTCACCCGCGGCGGCGGCAACCTGCGCTTCGGCGGCGGCGATGGCCTCCGGGCGCGGCCCGGCCTGCGCCAGCGCCAACTGCGCTTGCGCCGTCGCCAGCGCCGCCTCGGCCTGCCGCACGGCGGCTTCCGCGTGCGTTGCATCGAGCCGCACCAGGACCTCCCCCGCCTCCACGTCCATCCCCGGCTGCGCCAGCACCTCGATGACTTTGCCGGGTACGATGAACCGCGCTTCGGCCCAGCGTTCCGGCTCAACCACAGCCTCCGCGATGATGGTGGTCGGTAAGTGGTTATCGGTGATCGGGGATTCGCCATTTGCCATTTGCCATTCGCCATTCCCCATTTGCACTTCGCAATCCGCCGTCATCCCCCACATCGCCCACTCCGGCACGGCGTCCAGTTCGATGAAGACCGGGTAGATGACGTCGCCCAGGTAATCCTGCCCCTGGCGGTCGATACGGGTGACGCGCCCGGTGAACGTTGCATCGGGTCGGGCGTCGAAGGTGACACGGACGGCCTGTCCCTCGGTGACGCGCGCGATGTCGAGTTCGGTGAGGTCTTTGACGCGGATGTGCAGCGCGTCGAGCGTCGCCAGGGTGAGCAGGGCGCTGCCGGGCGCGGCGACGTCTCCGGGACGAACGGCGACTTTGCTAACGATGGCGTCGAAGGGGGCCGTCAATGTGCGGTCGGCAAGCAGGTTGCGGGCAGCAGCCAGCGCCGCTTCGGCTTCGCGGACGGCGGCTTCGGCAACGGCGATGGTGGAGGCGGTCGCGCCGGCCCGCGCCAGATCGAGTTGCGCCTGGAGCGCGTCGCGTTGCGCCAACGCGGTCTGGACGTTGGCTTGCGCGGCAGCGATCTGCGCGCCGGTTGGGCTGCGCAAGGCTGCGAGTTGCGCTTGCGCGGCATCCAGCGCCGCCTGCGCTGCTGCGACCTGCGCGCGCGCCATTTCCTCGTAGGCGCCGAGCGCCGGGCAGATGTGCTGCGCACTGCCGTCCGGCAGGGTCACGTCGACGCACTGCATCGTGTCGTCGTGCTTTTGATCGGCCTGGCGATAGTTGAACTGCGCCATCGCCATCGCGGTGTGCGCATCGGCGACGTCGGCCTCGATTCCGTTGGCCTGGCTTGCCATGAGCAGGGCGGTGGTCTGCGAGATGGCGGCATCGGCGACGGACACCTGCGCTGCGAGGACGGCGATTTGCTCCGGGCGTGCGCCGGCCTGCGCCAACGCCAGGTGCGCCTGCGCGGTGGTCAGCGCGGCCTCGGCCTGGCGGATGGCGAGCCGCGCGTCGGTGTCGTCCAGTCGTAACAGTGCATCGCCCGTGTGGACTGCGTCACCGTCGGCTACGAACACCTCGGCAACGGCGCTGCTCTCTGCCGCGCGCAGCGTCACCCAGCGCGCCGGTTCGACGACGCCCTCCACCGCAATCACATCCGCATCCGCCTTCACCGGCGGCAGCACCGGCTCCGTCGTCGCGCTCAACGCCGCATTGCACCCCGTCAACAACAAAACTCCGATTAACAAAATGCGCCAGGTTTTCATCGTACACCTCCGTTCCGAGAAATGAGTAATGAGTAATGAGAAATGAGTGATGAGTGACTTGTGAATCATGATTCGCTCATTCGTATGCTAACACTTCCCTTACCGTCAGCCGCGAGGCGTTGCGGGCGGGCAGGGCGCTGGCGAGGGCGCTGAGGACGACGACCACGCCAAGCCAGATCCATACGCCGAGCGTCGAGAAACTGAAGCTGAGCGGCGCGCCCATCAACGGCAGGCCGACGGCGTCGCTAAGCAGCCGCCCCAGAGGGAACGCCAGCACCGTCCCGAACGCCCAACTGAGCACGCCGATGGCGACGCCTTCGACGATGAAGACCTGCGCCACGCCCCGGTTGGGCGCTCCGATGGCCCGCAGCACGCCGATTTCGCGCGCGCGTTCCAGCACGTTGATGCTCATCGCCCCCATCAATCCCAATCCGCCCACCAGCGCCAGCAGCACCGCCATCACCATCAGCAGGGCGATGATGATGCCGAAGCTGGTTCCGGCCTCCTCGCGTTCGCCGATGATGGTCTGCGTATCGCGCACCCGCAGCCCGACGCGCTTGAAGTGCGCTTCCACGGCGGCGGCAGTTGCCGTAATGCTCTCCTGGTCGTGATGTTCCATCTGGATCAGTACGGCGCTGCCCAGTCCTACCTGTCCCGTCGTCCGCGCGACGTAGGGGTAGGGCGCGTAGCCCATCGGCATCAGAATCCCCATGCAGACGCCGACGACGCGGTAGGTGCGTTTGCGCCCCATCACCTTCAGCACGATCTCGCTGCCCACCGTGATGTCCGGTTCTTCTTTCATCGCGAGGGCGTTGAGCACGACGGCGTTTTCGTCCTCCGGCAGCAGCCAGCGACCGGCGATGATCTTGGGCGCGGGCACCAACGGCGAATCGGGATGCGGCACGAAGAAATAGAGATTGTCGCTTTCGACGCCGTCCGGGCGCACGCGACGGGCAGGCAGTTGGAACCACACATCGGCGGCGACGACGCCCGGCACGTCCAGCGCGGCCTGGATCATTTTGTCCGCGCGGTAGGGGCGGGCGGGGATGACCATCACGTCGAAGCCCCACCAGCGCAGCAGATCGTCGAGCGTCTGGTCGAGCGACGCCTGCACGCTGAAGACGCCCATGAAGATCGCGCCGCCGAGCGTCAATGTGATGAGCGTGAGCACGAGCCGGCCTTTGCTGCGGAAGGTGTTGCGCAGGGAGAGCAGCAGTGGGCGGCGCAGGGTGTAGCGCGCAAACCACAGGTTCGCGCCCGAAAGCAGCCGGTCGATCCAGCCCGCGCCGAAGCGTCCTTTGCCAGGTTGGTAACCCACGCGCAGCGCTTCCGCCGCCGTCACGCGCAGATTCGCCAGGAAGGGCGGCAGCGACGCCAGCAGCGGGACAATCACGCCCACGGCGATCTGGATGAGCGCGGCGGCCGGCGGGAGGCGCACTTCCCGCAGGTCGAAGTTGAACAGCCCGGCGATGAAGGCGCTGAGCGCCCGCGCCCCCACGCCGCTCAACGGCACGGCGATGAGCAGCGCGCACAGGCCGTATAGCAGCGCCAGCGTCAGGTACATGCCCATAATCTGCCCGGTGCGCGCGCCGATGGCTTTCATCACGCCGATCTGCCGCTTTTGCTGGGCCAGCAGCGCGGAGACAGTGTTGAGGATGAGGAAGACGCTGAGGAAGAGCGCAAGCACGCCCAGCGCGCCCATCAGCAGCAGGACGGCGTCCAGGATGTCGTTGAGCGGCAGCGCGCCCGGCTCTGCCGTCATCGAGAGCGGGATGGTGAAGCCGTTTTGTTCGGCTTTGTCTTTGACGGCGTTGATGGCGGCGCGCGTCCCCCCCTCTGTCCCCCCCGATGGGGGGGATGTTTCCTCCCCCCCTGTGGGGGGGATTGAGGGGGGGCTAACCCGCACGTGCAATTCATTGAACCCATACGGCTCGCCGAACCACGTCAGTGTTTCAAAGGCAATGTAGCCGTAGGGCGTACCGTCGAACTGCGCCGGGACCTGCACCATGTCGTGGGCCAGCCCGGCGATGCGCAGGTTCCGCGTGCGCCCGCCGGGCAGCTCGATGCGCAGCGTGTCGCCCACGCGGGCGCCGAGCACGGGTAACGCGGACCGTTCGATGAGGATTTCGCGCTCCGGCGGCGGCCATGCCTCTGTGCCCTCTTCCCCAGGAGAGGGGAAAATCAGGTCCACGCGCATCGCGTCGTAGTCGCGCACGGCGAAGATGCGCAACGTCATCTCGGCGGACTGCGCGGAATTCAACGAAAGATGATCCGCTGAATCCGGTGAGACCACCTGCGCGCGCACTTCGAGTACGCGGCGGGCATCGACGTCGGCGACTTCCGGCATGGCTCGCACCGCGCGCACAAAGTCTTCGTCGAACAATTCCACGGTGCGCACGATGCCGTCGGAGGGGTTGATCGCCGCGTAACTGCGCGCCATCTCTGTCGAGAGCAGCGTCCGCGCGCTCACAATCGTCCCCACGGCGAACAGCCCTACCGCGATCGACAGCACGATCAGCAGCGTCCGGGTCTTGTTGCTAATCAGATCGTTCAGGACTTTGTACCAACGTGTGTTTACCATAGCGCCTCCAAAAGAGAATCATGAATCATGATTCGTGATGATTTCTCCGTCTGCCAGCGTGATGACCCGCGAACCGCGCGCTGCGACGTCTTTGTCGTGGGTGACGAGGATGACGGTTTTGCCGGCGGCGGCGAGCGCGCTGAACACGTCAAGCACCGTGGCGGTGGTGGCGGAGTCGAGACTGCCGGTCGGTTCGTCGGCGATGAGGATCGGCGGATCGTTCGCCAGCGCGCGGGCGATGGCGACGCGTTGCTGCTGCCCGCCGGAGATGGCCGTCGGCGGTTTGCGGGCGTGGGCAGCGATCTCAACCTGTTCCAGCAACTGCATTGCGCGCTCACGGCGTTGGCGGCGGGTGTAGCGGTGCGCGAAGTCCATCGGCAGCATCACATTCTGCACGAGGCTGAGCGTGGGCAGCAGCTCGAACGTCTGGAAGACGACGCCGACGGTCCGTCCGCGCCATTGCGCCGCTTTCTCCGGGCCGAAGCGATGCACGGGCGCGCCATCCACCCAGATTTCGCCATCGGTCGTGCGATCCAACCCGGCGAGGACGTTGACGAGCGTCGTCTTGCCGGCCCCCGACTTGCCCGTGATGACGAGGAACTCGCCCTGCTGCACGTCCAGGCTGATGCCCTTGAGCGCGACCACTGTCCCGGCCAGCCCGCGATATTCTTTAGTGACATTTTTGAGCGTAATCAAAGGTTGAGTTTGCATTGCTACCCCCGAGAAAACCACGCATCTACACGAATTGTCACGAATCTGCTCGTTGGATTGGTGTAGATTCGTGAAGATTGGTGGTAAGTTTTTCGTTCACGATAAGCCCATCCGCCAACACAATGATGCGCTGCGCGCGGGCGGCCAGGTCGTCGTCGTGCGTGACCATCAGGACGGTTTTGCCGCCTTCGACCAGCTCCTCGAAGAGCCGCAGGACCATGTCGGCGGTTTTGGAGTCGAGGTTGCCGGTCGGTTCGTCGGCAGTGATGATGGGCGGGTCGTTGGCGAGCGCGCGGGCGATGGCGACGCTCTGCTGTTGTCCACCGGAGAGCGTCGAGGGCAGCGCGTGGGCCACGTCCGCCATACCGACGCGCTCCAAAAGCTGCATCGCACGTTCCGGGCGTTGGGCGCGCGGTAGGATGGCGGCGTAGTCCATCGGCAGCAGCACGTTTTCGACGGCGGTGAGGGTGGGCAGCAGTTGGAAAAACTGGAAGATGACACCCACGCTACGCCCGCGCCAAAGGGCAAGCTGCTCTTCGTTGAGCGTGTGGACGGCGGCGCCATCCACCCATACTTCGCCGGTGGTGGGCCGGTCGATGCCGGTGAGCACGTTGAGGAGCGTGGATTTGCCGCTGCCTGATTTGCCGACGATGGCGACGAACTCACCCGGCCGCACGGCGAGGTCCACCCCCTTGAGTGCGACGAACTCGCCCGCTGCGCCGCTATACACCTTCGTTACCTGGCGCAAGTCCACCAAATGGCCGTTTGTGGATGGCGTTTGTGTTTGCATCTCAATCTCTCCCAAAATCCGTTAAAATCCGTTCAATCCGTTGACAAAAAAACACCTTCGAGATAGAGCAACGTCAATCCCAGGTCGCGGATGCGGGTGAGGATGCCGTGCAGCGCCGCCTGATCGGGGATGAGGCCGGAAAACTGCATCTCACCGCCCGGCAGGATTTCGAGCGTCAAGCCGCCGAACCACGTTTCCCATTGTTCCGGGATCAGGTGTTCGCGCACGCGAATGGTGTAGTGCATCGGTTGTTCTGGCATTGTCCGTTCCTCTCAATTGCCAGCATAACACGCAAGGGGGTGGAGTGTCATCCGCCAGAGGGTGGATTGTGGGGGTGGAAAAACAAGTCGCGCGAGTTGTTCAACTCGCGCGACTGACGTGTGATTCAGTCTCAGTATCGGAATTTACAAGGAGCCAGACTACAAAAGTCTCACAAGGCATCTGGTTTAGCCAATATCCGCGCTAAACAACAGGTTTGCAAAGCGCAGTACGTGCTCGGACTTTTGTAGTCTTTGCCACTGAGTCTTGGGAACTTACGGGAGCAAGCCCAGTTCGCGCGCCCGCGCCAGAGCCTGGACGCGGTTGGCGACGCTGAGTTTGCCGTAGAGGTTGTTAATATGTGTCTTGACGGTGCTGATGGCAATGTAGAGCTTGTCGGCGATTTCGCGGTTGGTTGCGCCGGTCTCGATCAGACGCAGGATTTCCAGTTCGCGGTCGCTCAACGGTTCGAGGAGTCCATAGTCCGAAGTCCGAAGTCCTAAGTCATGCCGTTTTCCTTCTTGACTTTCGACTTCGTGCAATAAGCGGGTGACGTAGTCCGGCATGATGCCGTCGGTCAGCACTTCTCGCAGTAGTTCGGCCATGTGCGTGCCCATTTCGACGAAGACGCGCATGTAGCCTTCAGGCGCGGCGAGGGCGAGCGCGCGGCGAAGGGGGGCGTGGGCGGCCTCGTGCTGGCCCAGCCCGTGCAGCGCCAGGGATTCCAGACCGAGGAGTTCGATAGCGACGCCCATCCAGCCGGCATCCTCGACAAGGCGACGCAGGGGGATGAGAACTTCGAGCGCGGCGTCGAAACGCTTGTGGGCCAGATAGAACCGCGCCAGCGCGGAAACCTCCATCCAGCGGACGAAGATAGCGATGTTGCCTTCTGGTAGCAGTTCTTGTGCGTAAGCCAAGCGCCACTTTTCGACCCACAATGCGGCAGCAGCTAACTCTCCCCAGGCTACCTGCATCCGCGCCTGGAACGCCTCCACTTGTCGGATGGTCAATTGCGAGATTTTGTTCTCACGGGCAAATGCCATGATTTTTCCCATGACCTGCCGGGCGCGTTGTTCGTCGCCCTGAGCATAAGCAATACGGGCGAGGATGACGTAACTATCTACCAGAACTTCAGCATTGCCCCATTGCTCACTCAACTCAACACATTGACCAATGATTTGTGCGGCAGCTTCCAGATCGTTCGTTTCGCGCAGCACTTCGCTGAGCCCCTGATAGAGCAAGCTGGCGCTGACCGGCAACGGGATGTGTGGCTTCGTCAGCGATGCTAAGCCCTGCTCGTAAGTCGCGCGCGCCTGCCGTAGCCGTCCTTGCAGGATGAGGAAGTAACCGGTGACGAAGAGCGACAACGACGCGATCAACGTGTTGCCGGTGGCCTGGCTGAGTTCGAGCGTCTCGCCGAAGATGCGCTGGGCCGCCACGGTATTCGTGTCGAAGAACTGGCTAAGGCCCAACAGCCAGGTGATAACGCTGCGCAAAAAGGTGTTCCCTTCAGGGATCGCGGCGAACGCTCGCTGTGCCAACGCCACGCCCTGATGGATATCGCCGCTGAAGGTCGCCATGTACGCGCGGACTGCTATGACTTGGCTCTGGATGGCATCCTTTTCTTCGGCGGGAACGTCGCCTCGGCCCAACGCGGTTTCGACGTTTTGCAGTGCCGCCTCGATGGGCGCAAATTCGCCGGCGATGAGTGCTGCCTCCGCCAGAATCAGATTCAGCGTGGGGCGTGCATCCAGGATGGACTGCGGCAGCGCCCTGAGCCAGTTGAGGAGCGTGGTCGCCTCGCTGCGCATCAGCAGGGAGACAGCCGTGTGTTCGATCCACTGGGCGGCGGACTCGAAATCGGCGGCGCGCAGGGCGTGGCCGATGGCTTCGGACGGCAGCGCGTGTTCCGCGTACCAGGCGGCGGCGCGGCGGTGCAGCGTTCGCGCCAGCTCCGGTGCTTCATTGTAGATGTGGTTACGCATAAAGTCGGCGAACAGGCGGTGATAGCGATACCACTGGCGCTCATCATCCAGCGGGGCCAAAAAGAGGTTAGCCTGTTCCAATCGCCGCAGCAGGCGTTCGCCGTCGTCACGCCCGGTCACGGCGTTGCAGAGGGGGGCGGTCAGCCGGTCGAGGATGGCCGTCTGCGAGAGAAACTCGTGGATGTCGGGCGGTTGCTGCGCCAGCACTTCCTCGGTGAGATAGTCGATGACGTGCCGGTGGCTGCCGCTGAACGCCGCGATGAAACTTGCCGCTTCTGCCGCGTCGCGGCGTTGCAGGGAAATTGCTGCCAGTTGCAGGCTGGCGATCCAGCCTTCGGTGCGCGCTTCGAGCGCCGCGATGTTCTGCGGTGTGAGGTTCAGTCCCATAATCTGATTGAGGAACGTCGCGGTTTCGTCCGCCGTGAAGCGCAGGTCGGCGGCGCGCAGCTCGGTCAGTTGACGGCGGGCGCGCAGCCTTGCCAGAGGCAGGGGCGGATCAACGCGGGTGGCGATGGCGAGGTGTATGTTGGGTGGCAGGTGATCGAGCAGAAACGCGACCATATCGTGGATAGCCGGTTGCTCGATGACGTGGTAATCGTCGAGCGCCAGCACCAGCCTGTCCTCCGCTGCCGTGTCGGCGAGGTGGTTGAGCAGCACCGTGAGGATCACTGTGAACGACGGCGACTGCGGTGGTTGGAGCATCGCCCGCGCGTCCGCGCCGATGTCGGGATACACTGTTTCCAGCGCAGCGAGCAGGTACAGGAGAAAGCGGGTGGGGTCGTTGTCGGCCTCGTCCAGGGAAAGCCAGCACGATTTTGGATTTTGGATTTTCGATTTTGGGGTTGTACTGTTGGCGACGACTTCTGATCCAAAATCCAAAATCGGCAATCTAAAATTGCCAATCCATTCACTCAGGAGCGTGGTTTTGCCGAAGCCGGCCGGGGCGCAGATCAAGAGCAGGCGGTGCCCCTGGCGCAGGCCCGCGTCCAGTTGCTCGAACAGCCGGACACGCGGCGCACACGCCGCGTGCGGCGGCGGGATGTAGAGCTTGGTCGTAAGAATCGGAATAGATCGGAAGAGCACAACGTCTGAACTCCAGTCACTGGAA
>JAIOAS010000114.1 GCA_019873725.1 Chloroflexota bacterium
ATCATCCCCGCGCTGCCTGAACCCCTGAAACCTTTATGGGACCTGGCCTACAACTTGCGGTGGGCCTGGAAACACGACATCATCGAGCTTTTCAGGCGACTGGACAGCGATTTGTGGGAGAAAACCAACCACAATCCGGTCTTGATGCTCGGCACAATCGAGCAATCCCGCCTGGAAGCCGCCGCCGCAGACGTCGGTTTTATGGCGCACCTGGAACGGGTGACGCGCTATCTGGAAGACCACCTCGCCGAGAAAGCGACGGCCTGGTTTGCCCGCACCCACGGCGAGACCAAAGACCCGCTGATCGCCTACTTTTCGCTGGAGTTCGGCATCACCGAATGTCTGACGATCTTCGCCGGCGGATTGGGCATCCTCGCCGGCGATCACATCAAATCGGCCAGCGACCTGGGCGTGCCGCTGGTGGGGGTAGGACTGGCATACCAGCAAGGCTACTTCCGCCAGTATCTCAATCAGGCCGGCTGGCAGCAAGAAGCCTACGAGGACAACCATTTCGACAATCTTCCCCTGCACGCACTGTTCGACAAGACAGGCAAGCCGCTCACCGTTGAGGTGGAGTTCCCCGGGCGTACCGTCTTCGCGCGCATCTGGCGCGCCGATGTGGGGCGCGCGGCGCTCTACCTGCTCGATACCAACATCCCCGACAACACCCGCCCTGAAGACCGCGACATCACCGACCAACTGTACGGCGGCGATCAGGACTTGCGCATCCGGCAGGAAATTCTACTCGGCATCGGCGGCTACCGCGCGCTACGGTTGCTTGGCCTCGATCCCACGGTGTATCATATGAACGAGGGCCATTCGGCGTTCCTGGCACTGGAACGCACCCGCTGTCTGATGAACACCTACAACCTGACCTTCGAGGAGGGCCGGGAGGCCGCCTCCGCCGGGCTGATCTTCACCACGCACACGCCGGTCCCCGCCGGGCACGATCGCTTCCCCGCGCCTTTAATGGAATACTACTTCGGCGACTACGCCACGAACAAACTGAAGCTGCCCTGGAACGACTTTCTGGCATTAGGACGGCAGAATCCTGGCGATTACAGCGAACCGTTCTGCATGACCATCCTGGCGCTGCGGATGTCGGCGCACACCAACGGCGTCAGCCGGCTGCACGGTGAAGTCACCCGGCAAATGTGGGAAGGGCTGTGGCCGGGCGTCCCGCCCAGCGAAATCCCCATCTCGCACGTCACCAACGGCGTGCACATCCTCTCGTGGATTTCGCGGGATATGAAAGTGCTCTACGACCGCTATCTGGGACCGCGCTGGCGCGAGGAACCGGCGGATCAGAGCGTGTGGGAACGGGCGACGCGCATCGCCCCAGAGGAACTCTGGCGCACCCACGAGCGCCGCCGCGAGCGCCTGGTCTCCTTTGCCCGCCAACGTCTACACCAACAGCTCGAACAACGCGGCGCTTCGCAGAGCGAGGTCAAAGCGGCGGACGAGGCGCTCGACCCGGAGACACTGACCATTGGCTTTGCGCGGCGCTTTGCGACGTACAAACGGGCGGCGCTGATCCTGCGCGACCCGGAACGGCTGGCGCGCCTGCTCAACGATCCAGAGCGTCCCGTCCAGATTATCTTTGCCGGCAAGGCCCACCCGAACGACACACCCGGCAAAGAATTGATCCAGAAAATCGTCGGCATCGCGCGGCAGGGAGAATTCCGCTCTCGCATTGTCTTCCTGGAAGATTACGACATGACCATTGCCCGCTATATGTTACAAGGTGTGGACGTCTGGCTGAACACGCCGCGCCGCCCGCGCGAAGCCAGCGGCACGAGCGGCATGAAGGCCGCGGCGAATGGCGTCCTGAACTTGAGCATCCTCGACGGCTGGTGGGACGAAGCGTACACGCCGGAGGTCGGGTGGGCCATCGGACGCCGTGAACACTACGACAACAACGATTACCAGGATCAAGTAGAATCCGAGACGCTCTACGACCTTCTAGAACGCGACGTCGTCCCCATGTTCTACGAGCGAGGCCGCGACGGCCTGCCCCGGCAATGGATCGCGCGGATGAAAGCCAGCATTGGCGCGCTCTCGCACTTCTTCAACACCAACCGCATGGTGGCGGAATACACCGACCGCTTCTACATCCCCGCCGCCCGGCGCTTCGAGGCGCTGTTGAACGACGACCTGGCCCGCGCCAGGGCTCTGGCGGCCTGGAAGGGACGGCTCGCGCAGAACTGGGCGAACATTCACATCACCAGCGTCAACGGCTCGCTGCCTTCCGAGATCAAAGTCGGAGACACCTTCGTCGCCCAGGCGGAAGTCTACCTGGGGGCGCTCACGCCGGAGGATGTGACGGTGGAACTGTACCTCGGGCTGGTCAACCCGAATGGGGAAATCACGCGCGGGCGCGCCATCCCGATGCGCGTGGTCAAACCAACCCGCGACGGGGCTTTCCTGTTCGAGGCCGACGCGCAATGCGCGATGAGCGGTCTGCACGGCTACACCGTGCGCGTTCTGCCGCAGCATCCCGATCTGGTGACGCCATTCTTGCCCGGGTTCATCAAGTGGGCGGAATGAGACCTTCTCTTTGGTAACAACAATGCCCCGCCCGACGTGTCTCCCAGGGGGACTATAACGGGCGGGGTTGCGTAGGGTAATCTAATCCTCTTTAGAAGAAACGATAGAAGTTAGCAAGTTTTCGACTCTGCACAGGAGTTCACTAACACGCTCAACAACCTCAATCCGCTTCAACGGTTCACCCATATCTCATCGGCAAACACAACCTTATCACGCATACCGCCTAACGCTTGATAGTCCTTGCGTGCCGCCAACAACAAAGACTGCGCTTCGTCACAGTCAGCTTCAGATCTGCCCATATAATACTTTCCCCTCGCGTAAAGCCCGAGCAATAACGTGATTGCGCGAGTTGCGCCACTTTTCAACTTCATCGCGGCTGTAAACTAAAATATCCTTGGCGACCATAAAACGAGCCAGTGCCCGCCATAGGCGCGTCATCTCTTTGCGACGATCGCGTTGCGGACCAAACGGAGCAGACTGGATAATCAACAAATCCACATCCGAGTCCGGGTGCGCTTGACCGGTGGCATACGAGCCGAACAGAATGATCGCCTCTGGCTGCACTTCTTGGGCCGCGACTGTCGCCATTTCACGGATCAAGGCATCGTTTACTATATCCCCTGTCGGTATCATGGTCTGCGTCATAGCTCACCTCCATCTACAGTATAGCCGAGGTCATCCCGCGCGTCAATGAGCCGCTTTGCTTGGGTGCATTTCAGAATGGGGGCGACTTTTCTTAAATTGCACCGCAGAGCACGCAGCGTCCGCAGAGTTGCCAGAAATTTCTCTGCGTTCTCTGCGGTTAAATCAGACGTTTATCTGGCTTTTGCCCCCGAATTGAAATGCGCCCCTTTGCTTTGTCACATTGGTCAGCCGTTATGCGCTGCGGCGACCGCGCGGGCGATGGTATGCGCTTCGGCCTTGATCGCCGCTTCATCCAACGTCAGCAGCACACGGTCGGCCATGACCTGCCGCCCGTGAATGAAAACGTCGCTGACGTCGTGCTTGTCGACGGCGTAGCAGAGGTGCGAGTAGACGTCATATAATGGCGTGACGTGGGGCGCGCTCAGATCGATCACCGCGACATCGGCGAATTTGCCGACTTCCAGGGAGCCGAGGCGGTCGGATAGACCGACCGCACGCGCGCCGTTGATCGTAGCCATGGCAAACGCCTCGGCGGCGGGCAGCACCGTCGGGTCAAGCGCAACGCCTTTGTGCAGCAGGGCCGCGGTACGCAGCTCCCCGAACATATCGAGGTCGTTATTGGTCGCCGCGCCATCGGTACCCAGTGCCACGTTGACCCCCGCGTTGAGCATCGCCGGAACGCGGGCGATACCGTTACCGATCTTCAAGTTCGATTCGGGGCAATGCGCCACCGACGTGCCCGTTTCCTGAAGCAGGGCGATTTCGTCGTCACGCAGATGAACGCAGTGGGCCAGGAGTGTGTGCGGGCCTAGCAATCCCCAATCATAGAGCACCTCGACCGGCGTTTTCCCGTAACGCGCGGTGACCGTCTCGACTTCGGCTTTGGACTCCGAGGCGTGCGTCATAAAAAGCAAGTCGAACTCCGAGGCAAGTTTCGTCGCCACTCCTAGCATTTCTTCAGAGGCGGTGTAGGTAGCGTGCACCTGGATGCAGAGGCGCAGCAACGGGTTATCCTGGTGCGCGATGATGTATTCCCGTGCGCGTTCTTCCAGGTTGCCGGTCAGCGCGCCGGTCGGTCCATCTACGCCGATCATCGGCGGGCCGTTGACCAGCCGGAATCCGGCGGCTGTGGCCGCTTCGGTGTTGGTGACGTATTGCCAATACATGTCGGTAGCGCAAGTCACACCGCCCCGGATCATCTCCGCCACGGCGAGCTGGGTACCGACGCGGGTGTTTTCGGCGGTAGCAAAGGCCGTTTCGACTTGCCAGATGCGTGACAGCCAGGCTTCGAGCGGCTGATCATCGGCCAGCCCGCGGAAGAGCGTCATCGCCAGATGCGAGTGAGCGTTGATCAGGCCGGGGATAACGAGCTTGCCGCGGGTATCGATCTGCCGGGCAGCACGTACCTCGCGCCGGGCAGCCTCAGCCGATCCAATCCAGACGATGTCCGAGCCTTGGATTGCCAGCGCGCCATCGTCGATCACGTCACGGGCAGCGTTCATCGTGACCAATGTGCCGCCTGTCAGCAAAATGTCGGCCTGTAAGGAATGTGAATCTGTCATGGAAACTCCTTGGATGGCAAACAAGCCGCCCTTGGGCGGCTTGTCTTTTGCGCAAAAGAATATTTCTACTCTTCCTCGAACTGCTCGCGGCCGGAAAGCATCACGCCGGAGACGACGAGCAGGATGAGGAAAGGCAGCACCACCAGCCAGACGGCCGCCTTGCCGGACTCGCCGGCAAACCCGAAGGCCTGCTGACCTGCCGCACCGGTCGCTACCAGCACTCCAATAATCAGGCCGCCGACCGCGGCAACGGTCATCAGGGTTGCCCCCAATCCCTTAGCAAAGCCCGCCGCGACATCCTTCTCATCCATAATATCGGTCCAGACCAAGCCCCAGCGTTTGACGCGCGGGTAAAGCAGCGCCAGCAGGATCGGGCCAACCACGACGGCAGCCAGGAAGTTGTTGAACGTGATCACCAAGGCGAGGAAAGCAAAGGGCACCATGCCGGCCAGATCAAGATACCAGGCGATGACGATCGCGCAGGCGGCGGAAGCCACAAAGGACACGATCTCAAAGGCAATAATCTTCTGGATAGTGTTGACGTTCTGAGCCATATTGCCCTTTTTGACCAGCCCCCAGGTTGCGCCCCACATCTTGTAAGGCACAAATCCGAGGAAGAAGTTACCGAAGAATCCGAAAATCGAGCCGGGGCCGAGGGTGCCGCCGAAAAGATCGCCGATCAAGTTGCCGATCGCCGCGCCCCAGGCACCGGCCGGCCCAAAGAGCAAGCCGAAAACCGGCGGGAAGACGTTGGCCGGACGGACTTCGGTGATACCGGGCACAATCACAATCCCGCCCTTGAAGACGATCAAAAAGGCCGCATAGATCGCCGCTGATAGGGCTACCAGGATGATCATGCGCGTGTTTTTCCACATCGAAACGACTTCCTTCATCTCTAGCTCCTTTTTTGGTATGAGTAAATGGTAAAATAAAAATAGATTCTGGATGTTGCGGTTCTACTTATTGGCGATAGATACCACCTCCTTCCTGTGCAGGTCTGACCATCATCAGCGGATCTGTACACCGGCACGGCGGTAGATCGTCCGCCTGTACAGTCTCCACCATCACCGCGAGCAGGCGGCGGAGTAACTGAGGGATGCCTTCTCGGACGATCTCGACCTGGGCTTCGATACCGGCTGCCCAGTTGATCGAATAGGCAATTGCCGCGTAGTGCATCCCCAACTCGCGCGCCAGCACGACTTCAGGCATTCCCGTCATCCCCACCACATCCGCGCCGAGCTGCGCGAACATGCGAATCTCAGCCGGCGTCTCGAAGCGTGGACCGTTAGTGCAGGCGTAGACGCCGCCCGGATGCACAGGCAGGTCCGCCCTGGCTGCCAACGCCAGCAGGCGCGCACGCAATGCCGGACAACAGGGGGTGCTCATTTCGGTATAGGCATGCCCGGAAGCCTCGCCATCGAAGAAGGTGTTGGCGCGGCCCGCCGTAAAATCCAAGTAGTCGTCGATCAGCACCAGGCTTCCCGGCGGCAACGCACGATTGATCGAGCCGACGGCATTCGTGGCCAGGATTCTGCTGACGCCGAGCATACGAAGGGCGGCAAGATTGCCCCGGTAATTGATACGGTGAGGGGGATGCTCGCGGTGCAGCCCATGGCGGTTGAGAAAGACGACAGGGTGTGGCGCGGTCTGTGCAATCAGGACGGCGACCGGTCCGTAAGGCGTATCGACCACCTGCCGCTGCGCGTCGAGATCGGGAATGTCGGATATCCCTGTCCCGCCGATAATGGCGACCCGCTCCACTGCTTCAGACATCAGCCTGCCTCCACAGATGATAACACCGCTCAGAGCAATTCGATGTGGCCTTTCAGGTCATACGGGCTGAAAATGCCGGCCTTGGTGATAATGCCGGCGACGAGATGCGGCGGCGTGATATCGAACGCCGGGTAATAGGCATCGATCTCCGGCATCGTCGTAGGTTGTCCACGACAGGTGCGTAGCTCCGCCGGATCGCGCTCTTCGATCACGATCGATGCCCGATCCGGGCGGTTGGGATCGAGGCCCCAGCAGAAAGCAAAATAGGGCACGCCGTGGTAATGCGCCGCAATCGCATTCTGGAACGTGCCGATCTTGTTAACAACATGACCATCCAGCGTGACAAGGTCGGCCGCGGTAAAATACTTCTGCACTTTGCCCTGTGAAAGCACAAAAGCGGGCATATTGTCCCCGATGATCTGCACCGGGATGCCCAGCTCGTGGACGCTGGGCGCGGTTAGCCGCGCGCCCTGCAAATAGGGACGTGTTTCGGGCGTGAAGACACGGAGACGCTTACCCTCGCGGGCCGCCAGGCCGAGGCTGAGGAGGAAGGCAGTTTCGGCAAAGCACATCGTCAGGATGCCGTCGCCATCTGCCAGCAGGCTGGCGCCATAGCGCGCGGTGGCGAGATAATCGTCGTAGGCGCGATCCCGCTGCTGCTCGATCCACGCCAGCAGCGTCTCCGGCAAAGGCTGACCGTCGGCCAACGCCTGCTCGAGCACAGTCAACGCCCGTTCCAGCCGGCGCGCGAGCGCCGTATTGGTGGGGCGGGTAGCGACCAGGCGGGCCTGCGCTCGCTTCAGGTGCGGGATGCGCTCCGCCGGGGGAAGGTGCTCCGCCTGACGTGCAGCCAACACCAGCGCATACCAGGCCGCAATCGAAGGGCCGCCCCCCTGCGTGACCATGTCCTCGATCGCGCGGGCGACCGATTCGACATCGGGGCAGCGCACGAAGGTCTTCTCGAATGGATAGGTGCGGCGGTCGCCGATCAAAACGGCGCCGTCCTCGTAGCGGGCGACGTTCTCGCGGCGCAACAGAAAGGGCAGCAACTCGTCAATCGTTGAATCCATCTGGTCTCCTAGAAACGCACCAACCCCACGATCTTGCCATAACCCGCCACATTCAGCCAAATACTGACGGCGACGTAGATGAAAAAGAACGTCAGAACGGCCCAGTCAGCCTTCGTCATCTGCATCTGCAAATAATAAGTGCGCTCCTCGCGCGCGCCAAAACCGCGGGATTCCAATGCCATGCCAAAAATGTTAGTGTTACGGATACTGGAAATAAAAACCGGCACCAGCAAGGGCAAGAATTTCTTCACCCGCTGCACGATATTGCCGCTTTCGAGGTCAAGGCCACGGCTGCGCTGCGCCTGGCTAATCGTCATCAGACTGGCGGCCACAGTGGGCACCAGGCGCAAGGAAGTCGAGATAGCAAAACCAACCCGATAGGGCAATCCCATCTTGATCATACCCATGATCAACTCTTCGTTGCGGGTGGTACTGATCAGGATGACGCCCATCGTGACAATCGAGAAAATAAGGATAGTACGCCCGATCGCATAATACATCGATTCGACATCGAAGACCCAGAAGAGCGGCGTCGTGCCACTGGCGAAGAAGTTCCACAGGACAATGCTGGAAATCGACATCACCAGCAGCACGTAGCGGATACGTTGCAGGTTCCTGGCCGAGCGGGAAACAAAGAGTTGTACAAGGACAAGGAGCAAGGTAGGAATCAGCCAACGTGGGTCCTGAAACATCAACACACCAACGAAGATACAGAGAAAGACAATGATCTTGGTCCGCGCGTCCAGCCGGTGGTACGGGGTATTGTAATCGAGATAGAGTTCGGCGTCCATTACGCAGCCCCTCCTTCGGTACATTCGATGAGTTCTGCCGGTCGCAACATCGTCCTGCCCAACCGATTGGTGAATTGAATAAAATGCGGCGGGCGGAGCGACGCCTCAAGCAACTCCCGTTCGTGGGAAAAGACCTCGCGCGTGGTGCCTTCCAGGAAAAGGCGACCGTCCTTGATCACAAAGACTTTCCTGGCATACTCGGCGACGACCCACATGTGGTGGGTGATAAAGATGATCGTGCTGCCGTTCTCGTTAAGCCGTCGAACCATGTCCATCATGCTGCGCTGCTCGCGGTAGTCGAGTCCTGTGGTCGGCTCGTCGAGGATCAGCACATCGGGTTGCACTGCCAACACCGCCGCGACGGCCACCCGTTGCCGCCCGCTCTTGGTCATGCTGAAGGGGTCCTCCTCCTCGGTCCCTTCCAGGCCAACGGCCTTCAGTGTTTCTGTCACCCGCGCCTTGATCTGGTCCGCAGGAAGCCCGCGGAGGCGCGGCCCAAAAGAAACTTCGTCATAGACGGTCTCTGAGAAGATCTGGTGGTCAGGATTCTGGAAGACATAGCCGACAA
This sequence comes from Chloroflexota bacterium, assembly GCA_019873725.1. Lineage (GTDB taxonomy): Bacteria > Chloroflexota > Anaerolineae > B4-G1 > SLSP01 > DSWT01. The sequence continues at coordinate 8,957 of JAIOAS010000114.1, forward strand.
GTTGCCCGAGCCGGAAGATACCCTGTTCTTTGGTAGTCTTCCCGTTGACCGTGATAGTTCCACCTGTGGGCAACAGCAAGCCATTGAAATGTTTAGCCAGCGTCGTCTTGCCGCTGCCATTCTGCCCTACAATAGCTACGATGTCACCGGGATAGATATCCAGGCTGATGCCGTCAAGGGCTTTGACCCCGTTAGGGTAACTGAACTCGAGGTCGCAGCAGTGAATCAGTGGCGTCTTGGCGCGGAAGGACTGCTCAACCGCCGTTTCCCTGGCTACCATCGCTTCATAGGCCGCAGAGGAAATCCGCCACCCGCCGCGGCGATAGGCAACCTCGGCCTCAGCCGGCGTGAGTGGCAACTCAGCGGCAGCCGCGGTGTCATCGAAGCCGATAGCTTTGAAAAATCGCGGGATTCCCAGCGGCATCAGGCCCAGACTTTCAATAAGATCAACATCCCGCAGAATCTCACGCGCCGGGCCGACTTTGACCAGGCGTCCATCCTTGAGCAGGGCAATGCGGTCGGCTTGCAGGACTTCTTCGGTTTCGTGCTCGACCACGAGCAAGGTCAGGTCTGAACGTTGGCGCAGACGGTTCGTGATTTCGAAAATACCCATTTTGCTGATAGGGTCGAGATCGGTGGTCGGCTCGTCCATCACCAGGACCTTGGGGTGCAGGGCCAGCACGGCAGCAATGGCAAGTTTCTGCTTTTGCCCGCCAGAGAGCGTGGACGGGGGGCGATTGCGGAAGTCAGCCAGGCCAACATACGTCAGATTCTCATCGATGCGAGTGGCAATCTCCTCCCGCGGGACGGCAAAGTTCTCAGGGCCAAAGGCGACCTCCAACTCGACGCTGGTGGAGAACAGTTGCGCCTCGAAATCCTGGAAAACCAGCCCAACATCCTCGGCCATCTGCGCAACAGTGTGATCGCGGGTATTCTTGCCGCAGACGATCACGGCGCCTTCCAACTTACCTTTATGAAAGTGGGGAATCAGTCCGTTAATACAGGTGGCGAGGGTGCTCTTTCCGGCTCCAGAAGGCCCCATCAGGACGAGAAAGTCCCCGCGCTCCAACACCAGGTTGATACCCTCAATCGCGTTTTGCTTCGTTCCCCTGTAGCGATACGTGAGGTCGTGAATGGCGACTGCTGGTTCTGTCATTGGTTGTTCCTCAAGTGTGCAGATTGTGGAAGGACAAAGGACAACGTGCCAGGACAGGTCCCCCGCCCTTCATCGCTGGCCCTATAGTATATGCGGTCAACGTGAATGTCAAATAGAGGTATCTGAGGGGTTCATTATGCGTCTGGTATATATACTAAGCGCACGGTAAAATTTCCTTATTCCTGTCAGCAGATGGGCAACCAATGGTTGCGTGCAGATTTAGCAGATTATGCGCTGTAAATCGGTCAAAAATCTGCTTAATCGGCTAAATCTGCTGATGAAAATGGCAATTTTAGTGTGCGGTTAGATAAAAACAATCTGCGTGAATCAGTGAAAATCTGCGTCCTAATCCGATAAGCCGTTACTACAACGCGATTTCGAGCACCCGGTCTTTTGCAGCAAGGTCGGGGAGGACCACAATGTTGGCTTTGGGGAAAGCGGCGCAGGCGAGCGCCCGGGCCGCTTCGCCTTGCCGCTCGCCGATTTCTACCAGCAGCAGCCCGCCGGGGCGCAGCCGGGTTTGGGCCTGTGCCAGTAGCCGTCGAATCGCATCCAGGCCGTCCGCGCCGGAGAGCAGCGCCGTCCGGGGTTCCTGTCGCACGGAAAGGGGAAGCACGTCCCATTCATCATCGGCGACGTAGGGCGGATTGCTGACGATGAGGTCCACCGGTTCAGGCAGCGGCGTGAGCAAATCCCCTTCGAGAAACGCGATGCGTTCTGCGACAGCGTGCCGTTCCGCATTGGCGCGCGCCACCTGTAACGCAGCGGATGAGATGTCGGTGGCGTAGAGCCGCAGCGACGGCGCGTGAACCGCCAGCGCCACGGCGATACAGCCGGAGCCGGTTCCCACATCCACGGCGACAGCGTCGGGATGTGCCTTCAACCAATCCAGCGCGGCCTCCACCAGGGTTTCGGTCTCCGGTCGAGGGATCAGCACGTCGGGTGTCACAGTGAACGTCAGCCCGAAGAACTCGATCTGCCCGGTGATGTAGGGCAGCGGCTCACCGGCAGCGCGACGTTGCACGCACGTGGCGTAATCGGCGGCTTGTTGTGGGGTCAGTGTGGCTTCGGGGTGCGCCCACAGATAGGCGCGCGGCTGAGCGAGAACGTGAATCAACAGCAGTTCCGCCTCGACCTGCGGTCGGTCGGCGTAAGGGGCGAGTTGAGCACTGGCCCAGTGAAGGGCGGTAGTAAGATCGTTGAAGGACATACGCAACTATAGGTTCATTGCGCGTTGGCGCTATCTGCCGCACTAACGCTATGTTCCCTCAAGTCTAGCTGTCGTATCCGATCCAATGCAGCAAGAATAACGTCCAACTCGCCTGGTAAGAATTGCCAGGTACCAGCACACTCAAGAAAAGCTGTCGGCTCCGGTAAAGGCTGCCGCGGTTTCTGCTCATTCAGTGTAGAAATAGGGTCGTAGCTCATTTTCAACGATGTATTGCGTAGCCTGACGGAAAATAGCCCGTAGTGTCCCAGTGTCAAGTTCAGTGTGCAACGGGATAGTCAAGGTTTGCTTCTCGCCCATAATGCCAATCCGTCGCAATTTAGCGTGACTGCCCCGCTGCGTGTGTATAACAAAGCCGAAGTGTTCGAAAATGCGTATCACTTCCGCACCTGAAAGTCGGCGTAGTTTAGGCATAGACCGGTTCCATTTCGAGGGACACCAACACGGGTGGATGTGGAACAAGGCCAAGTTCCATCATATCTTCGCCTTCTAAATGCAGCAAAATAGCCTCACGCAAGTTTTGCACAGTTTCATCCAGTGTTTGCCCTTGCGTAACCACAGCCAGATTCAGACATTCAGCCACATAGCCGCTTTCGTCTCCCGGATAAACAACCGCTTGAATCGTATAACGCTGTGCCTTCATAATTTGTACTCCTGGCAAATATCCATTTATCTACTGCTATTATGCCATCAAACGCGCCCTCATGCAATATACAGAAAGATTCTGCCTCAACTCACAATCCGCGCCTTCCGTAAATCCTCCAACAGCATCCGCCGCAAGGGAATGTCGGTGCGCAGCATAGCGTAGCGCCCGCCATGCCTGCCGGCAAGCGCGCGCAACTCAGCCTGCCAGCTTGCCAGGCGACGTTGATAGGCGTCCAGCGCCGCGCCATCGACCGTCACCTCGCGCTTGTCGCCGGTTTCGGTATCAACCAGACGCAGGTCACCGCGCAGCGGGGGATCGAGTTCATCGGGGGTGAGCAGGTGCAGCAGGGCGACTTCGTGGCCGCGCCCGGCAAGCGCCGCCAAACCGGCGTGCAATCCGTCGGGATCGTAGCCGTCGGTGAGCAGCAGCGCCAGGCCGGGACGCTGCGCCCGTGACGCGATGTCGCGCAACGCGTCGGCCAGGGAGATTACACCGGAAGGCGTCACCGAGGTACACCACGTCTGCCAGCCCGCCAAAAGGCCCCGGCCCCGACCCGGCCCCCAAAAGGTGCGTGTCGGGTGCAAGGCTGCGCCCCAGAGTGCGTCCCCGCCGAGCAGCGCCACCGTCCCCAACGCTGCTGCAAGCCGTTGCACAGCGGGCCAACGGGCCGACTCGCCTTCCCCCCACGCCATCGACGCACTGCCATCGAGCAGCACCATCACGGCAAGGTCCTCCTCTTCCTCGTGCAGGCGCACGTAGGGGCGGTCGAGCCGCGCGTAGAGGTTCCAGTCCACCCGGCGAGGATCGTCACCGGGCGTGTAATCGCGGTAGTCGGCGAACTCCAGGCCCGCGCCGCGCCGGGTGGAACGCCGCTCCCCCCACGTCCCGCCGCGCTTACGCTTGCGCGTGACAAAGCGCAGGCGCGAGAGCAGCGCAAGGTCGGCATCCAGCGTCACGGTTACGGCTCCGGGACGGCGTCCAGGATAGCAGCGATGATCGCATCCGCCGTGATGCCTTCGGCTTCGGCTTCGTAGTTAAGGATGAGGCGATGCCGCAGAGCCGCCGGGGCCACGGCGCGCACATCCTCCAAGGCAACGTTATAGCGCCCGGCCAGTAGCGCGGCGACTTTCGCCCCCAGGATGAGCGCCTGCGCGCCGCGTGGACTGGCGCCGTAACGCACGGCCCGGCGCGCAATCTCCGGCGCGGCGGAATTATCGGGGTGCGTGGCGACGGTCAACTGGGCGGCGTAGGCGCTCACGGGCGTCGCCACAGGGACGCCGCGGACGAGGGATTGCATGGCGAGAACGGTCGCGCTGTCGGCAACGGGATGCGCATCGGGCGTGTGCGCCCCGGTCGTGCGGGTCATAATCTCTACCAGCTCAGCCGCCGAGGGGTAGCCTACGTTAATCTTGAATAAGAAACGGTCGAGTTGGGCTTCCGGCAGGGGATAGGTGCCTTCCAACTCGATGGGGTTCTGGGTCGCCAGCACCAGGAACGGCTGCGTGAGCGAATACGTTGCGCCGCCCATGCTTACCTGGCGCTCCTGCATCGCTTCCAGCAGGGCGGATTGCGTCTTGGGCGTGGCGCGGTTGATCTCGTCCGCCAGCAGCAGGTTGGTGAAGACCGGCCCGCGATGAAAACGGAAGTGGCGCTCGCCCGTGTCGGTCACTTCGAGGACGTCGGTGCCGATGATGTCGGCGGGCATCAGGTCGGGCGTGAACTGCACGCGGTTGAAATCAAGCTGGAGGGTCGCCGCCAGGGTACGGACAAGCATCGTCTTGCCCAGGCCCGGCAGCCCTTCCAGGAGCAGGTGCCCGTTCGCCAGCAGCGCGATGAGCGTATGGCGCACAACTTCGCGCTGCCCCACGATCACGCGGGCGACTTCGGCTTCGATGGCGGCGGCTAAATCACGGAATTGGCTTGGAGAAAGTTCTCGTGTCATTGATGAATCTCCCTCGAAAATAGTCGCATAGTCGTTAGTCTTATAGTCACATGGTCGTTAGTCTGGTAGTCGCATAGTCGGAACGCCATTTTCGTGCGGCATAGAGTGCGTTAGCATTGGCATCTCCTCACGATTATTTCTAGCGAAATTTCCCTTTTTCTATCAGCAGATTCAGCCGATTTAGCAGATGACGCTGTAATGCGCGGGAAAATCCGCTCGATCTGCTAAATCTGCTGATAGATGAGAAGTTTTCAGTGTGCGTTTAGTGTCCTTTCCCACAACCGGCAGAAATTGCACAGGTCGGGGGCGCTGGTCGGCTGACCGCACTGCGGACACGGATGCAATTCCGGCGCGGTCTCCTCGGCGGCGAACAGGCCGGTTTCTTTCGCCTTGAGAAAGTTGGTGTAGAAGTGCATTTTCGCGCCCGGCGAGTCGTGCTCCATGCGGTTGAGCGTCTCTTTGTGGGCCAGGCTGGTCGCGCCAACCGCATAGGGGCACTCGTCCTCGATGTAATCGATGCCTCGGATGAGCGTGTACGCGGCGGTCTCGCGCTCGTAGAAGCGGCAGAACGGCTTGACCTTGCGCGCCAGACCTTGCCCATCGGCGGGCAAAACGGGAAACTGGTGGCGGAGATAGTCCACCTGCCAGTGCAGGACGTTGCCGAAGAGCGTCGCGGCCTCATCGTCGAGGTTATGTCCGGTCGCCAGAACGTCGTAGCCGCCTTCGAGGGCCACGCGGTTCATCTCATGGCGCTTGATGAGGCCGCAGATCGAGCACGGGCGCTGCGGGCGATGGCGGCGCTGCGCGACCTGGGGGATGCTTTCGCCGTAAAGCTGCGGGATGTCCACGACCGTCAAACGCGCGGCGGGATGCTGCGATGCAAAAGCAGCCGCCTTGTCTTTGGAGCGGGCAGAGTAGCTCGATCCGCGGTCGATGCCCAAATCGATGTAGACGCCGTCAGCGTGGTAGCCGAGCCGGAGCAACACGTCCCACAACGCCAGGCTATCCTTGCCGCCGGAAACGGCGACGAGGACGCGCTCGGCGTGGGTAAACATCCGGTATTTCTTGATCGAGCGTTGAGTCTGCTCCAGGAACCATTCGGGGAAATGCTCTGTACACAGGGAGAGTTTGTGCTGGCGCATGTTGATCGCGCCGGGATTCTCGCAACGACGACAGCGCATCCTCAGCCCCCGGAGATGACAGAGACGATTTTGACCTCGTCGCCAGGCTGAAGTTTCTGGTCTTCGGCGATCAATTGTCCGTTCCGGACGACCAGCACGTTTTCGGGGAGCAGTTTGAGGTATTTCAGCATTTGGTTGACGGTTAGCTCCTGGTCCACAAACCACTCTTTGTCGCGGTAGACGATGTGCATAATTCTTCCTTTGGATAGTCAGGTAGTCGTTAGTCGGATAGTCGTTAGTCGGATAGTCAGGTAGTCGTTAGTCAGGTAGTCGTTAGTCGGATAGGCGTTGGTTGGATAGGCGTTGGTCGAATGAGCGTTTTTCACGGAATCGCGGGGGCTTTGGCGGCCCCCGCGGTTATTATATCACGAGAAATGATTGGGCGGGCGCGGTCGGAGATTGGGTCATTTGACCCCTGGGTATATACTTAACTTAGCTTAAAACCAGGAGGTTAATGACGATGGAAGACCAAGCCACGACCACACGCCTTAATGAGAAAAACATGCTACACACCATTCAAACGGAACTGCAGCAGGGCTACAACCTCT